>DAIRSW010000167.1:0-753 GCA_036804205.1 Verrucomicrobiia bacterium
CAGTGATTTCGTCACTTACCGCCGCATGGGCAGGAAGGCGATCCTAGGCGAATTCCCACCGAACTGTTGATCCTGCGCCATTGGTTCGACAATAGTGCGATGGCCGAGTTGCTCGGAGGAAATGCATGGTATTAAATGTTGAAGAGGCTAAAGACTTTGGTTCGGCAGGAGCCTTAGCAGCATGCCGTGCTTTGGGCGCAGGGTGATGAGTGGGTCCGGCTTCACCTCAAAACCCGGGACAGGGAGAACGCGAAATTTTTTTAAGAAAACGGCGGTCATGATGAGCAGTTCTTGCAGGGCAAACTGTTTGCCGATGCATCCCCGCGGACCTGCGCCGAACGGCATGTAGGCGTCCAGCGGAGGATTCCGTTCAGGAAGAAAGCGGTCTGGATCAAAATGTGCCGGATTTTGCCAGTGCTCCTCGCTCCAGTGGTAATGGAAAATTGGCAGCACCACGGTTGTTCCTTTCCGGATAAAAAACCCACCAAGTTCGTCATCGTGCACAGAGCGACGACCAACTGCCCAGATTGTTGGATAGAGTCGAAGCGACTCCTCAATGACCCTGCGTAAATAGGGGAAAGCCTCAGTGTTGCCGGACGCTAGTGCGTCCCCGGCTGAATCGATCTCGGCACGCAGTCTCTCGGAGGCATCCGGATGGAGCGAGAGCAAATATAGCAGCCAGCACATAGCGTTGGCGGTTGTCTCGTGCCCGGCCACAAAAATCGTCATCACTTCGTCGCGGAGTTGTTCATT
>DAIRSW010000167.1:763-5462 GCA_036804205.1 Verrucomicrobiia bacterium
CATTCCCTGTCCTGTTTCTTCGTCGCAAGCGGAAAGGAACATTCCTAGCAGATCATCATGAGCATCCGAATCTTTCCTTCGACGCTCTTCGATGATGCCGTGGATGATGCTATTTAAGGACGCCATGGCTTCAAATTCTACGGCATTGAATGGGGTCGGAAATGTCTTAGGCAAAAATAGTCTCCATGGCTGTCGCAGTGCATCGATGGCTTTTTCATTAAGTATAGCAATGTGGGAGCCCACCGCAGCCGCATTATCGCCAACGTCGGTGCTGAACATAGCGAGGGAAATGACGTCCAGAGTGAGTTCTGAAAAAAATGGCGCGAGATCGGTCTCCTGGGCCGCCGCTCCGAGTCTCTCCACAGCCTCCTCGGAACGCTGCACCATCATGCGAAAGATGGCTTGAAGTCGCGAACGGTGGAAGGCGGGTTGGGTCAGTTTACGTTGAGCTCGCCAAAACTCCCCGGAGCTTGTCACGAGGCCGTTTCCTAGTAGCTGCTTAAGAACCACGTAAGACATACCTTTTTCAATAAATGTTGGGTATTGCTCGGACATCACCTTTCTAGCCAGCTGGGGATCGCCGACAACGGTGGCGTTTCCCAAGGGCGATTCAATCATGAAAACGGGGCCGTGAGCGCTGGCCCATTCGGGAATCCACCTCAGCGGATCCTTTCTTATGTAATAAGCAGAACCCATCAGCCAGTGTCTGGGCTTCAAGACCGGTGGGGGAAGCACGCGTGCTTTCGTTTTGGAAGATGCTTTGGCTGTGCTCATGATTTTCTGGATTCTGCTTCTGAACGATGGATTCTCCCGAGGAATCCCAAGGTCTTCAAGAAATGATCGGTCACCACCTGGGTAGGGAGCAAGGAAAGAATTGCCCGCTGGGAGAATGAGCAAGGTTCGCTTGGTCTCGAAAGCTTGGCCGATTCCTTGACGAAGAAGCGAAAAAATGTGTTACCAAAAGCTTCGAATCCCTTGCGAGATTCTCAAGATTCTGGCATGTGGATCCCCATGCCTTTTTCCTCATCCTTAGCAGGTCAACTCATTTTGTGTGGAGTCCCCGGTCCGGAGCTCGACGCGGAAACACGTGAGCGACTGCGACGGGTTCAGCCGGGCGGTTACATTATATTTGGAAGGAATATTAAAAGCGCTAGGCAATTGCGCCGCCTGCTTGATGATTTGCGTGGCATTTCGGAGATCGAACCAATTGTGACCATTGATCAGGAGGGTGGCCGGGTTTCTCGACTCAAACTGCTCGGCAACGAGCCTCCCAATGCCAAACAAATTCGTGAGACCGGGAACTTGCAATTGGTTGAGGCGCACGGGAGGATCACGGCCGGGTTGCTCCGGCTATTTGGTTTCAACTTAGATTTATGTCCTGTTCTGGATATCGCTTTTGAGGAAGACGCCGATAACTCGGTGCGAGGTCGCTGCTGGGGGTGCAATGCCGAGGAGACCATCGAAAACGCAAGTGCGTTTCACCAGGCCTTGGTGGCCGGCGGGGTGCTGGGTTGTGGTAAACATTTTCCTGGCTACAGTGCCGCCCCGGTTGATCCGCACGAGGAGCTGCCTACGATCCTGCGTAGTCGAGAAGAATTGGAGGACCAGGAGCTAGCGGTGTTTCGTCATTTTTCGTCCGGCTCGCAGACCATAGCCAGCATGATGGTTGGTCACGGGTTTTATCCGGCTCTACAAGAACAAAAAGGGCCAAGCTCCTTGGATCCTGCGGTTGTCTCAGGCTTACTTAAACAAGAACTTGGGTTTCAGGGTTTAATTATGACCGATGATCTGGATATGGGCGCGATCCTTAATGAGCGAGGGTTTGCCGAAACCATAACTGGAGCCGTGCATGCCGGGAATCATATGGTGATGATTTGTCATCGACTTGAGATGGTCGAGGAAGCATCTGCTTTATTGCAAAAGCAGCCGAAGGAAGTGATTCAGTCGGGGGTGGATGGGGTGTTGCGCTTTAAAAAGCAGCTTCAAGTCCCCACGGAATTTTCTGAAGCAGCTTTTGCCCGTTTGGATGAGGAGGTTTGGGATCTTCGCGTGCAGGTGCTCGGCGAGGATTTGGCTGCAAGCCGTAGTCCAGAGGATGGAAAACGTTCACCCGTGGAGCTCTACTGATGAAGACTGAAGTTGTGTTAATCGGAGTGTCCGGATTCGCCAGGACACATTTGCAGATGGCTTTGACTGCACACGAGCGGGGTGAGGTTCGTCTGGCGGCGGTGACAATCGTGAATCCTGAAGAAGAGCAGGAAATCTGCGCCACGTTGCGTGGCCTGGGCTGCACGATCTTTGGAGACTATTTGGAAATGTTGGATGCCATGGCCGGTCGTGCTCAACTATGTCTTATTCCGACCGGGATTTCGTGGCACGCCCCGATGACGATTGCGGCTTTAGAAAGGGGGTTTCATGTTTTCGTCGAGAAACCTGCCGCTGCCACTGTAGATGAGGTGGAAGATATGATGGAGGCCTCACGCCGCCATGACCGGTGGGTGGAGGTGGGTTTTCAATCGCTTTACGGAAGCGAGCGCCAGGAGATCGAGGGCCTGCTCGCATCTGGGGCTCTTGGAGCATGGCAGAGAATGGTGGCCACCGCGCTTTGGCCGAGAAAGACCGACTATTACCAGAGGAATAATTGGGCTGGGCAACTGAAGGTGGGGGAGAAATGGGTTTTGGACTCGCCTATGATGAATGCCTTGGCTCATCCGCTGAATATGATGCTCCACTTGGCTCGTCAGACGCATGGGTCCGAGCCTGATCGCCTTAGAGCAGAGTTGTATCGTGCCCGCGCTATCCCCAGCACCGATACACTTTATTTGGAAGCCGAGTATTCGTCAGGGCTTAAACTCGAGTTCGGGGTAACGCACGCCTGCGGGGAGACTCAGAATCCCATGCTCATTATCGAAGGAAACCGTGGCCGGCTGGTGTGGAATTTTTTGCGCGAGTGGCAGATTGAAGACCACGATAGCCAGATCACTGCGAAGGGGAGTAACCAGGATGAGCTAGGGGTTCGAGAGAGCATCATGGCCCACCTCGTTGCTCGTGTGGGCAACCCTTCACTGCAAGCGGTGTCATCTTTGGAGCATGCTGGTAAGCATGTGCGCATGGTGAACGCGGCACATCTGAGCACCAAGATTCAGCCGATCGCAGAAGCCCACGCCGCCCTCAACGTGAAGTCGACCGTGGTGGAGATCAAGCATATTAGCGAAGCCTTGAACGGAGTCTTGAATGGGCAAGGTGGCTTTTTCCAGCAGCGCACCCCGTGGAGCTCGGAGCCCGGCGAGTGGGTGCCTTTCGATGGGTGGAGCAGTTTCGATGTGTCGGCCGAAGATTTGTGACCCAACGAGGCGACGGTTTGCTTAGGCCAAGCGGGTAACGGCTGGAATCGGAGTATTCTGGATGAACTTTTTCCTTGTGAAATTTCTTTGAATGGAGTTATTCGTTGCCATGCGCGTTCGACCCTTTGCTCTCGTCACTACTTGCTTTTTAACTTTTTCTTGGGCCAGCGCGTTGCTGCTGGCGCAGGATCCCGAAAAAGCGCCCTTTGACCCCTCCAAGGCTCAAGAAGGCGGGCTCGGGATGCCTTCTCCCTATGACAAGTTTTTGGCTTTGAACCAATTGGTCGAGGAAGGAATGATCGACTGGCGTGGCCTTTACCGTGGCGTTGCTGTTGGTATCGATCCCGACCAATGGTCAGACACCGAGGTGGGAATCCCTTTGGTGTTAGGGCTAAGAATTGCTGATGGCATTATGGCGATTCAAGCCCGGGACGCTGAGCTTCTGAGTGGTGCAGCGAATGATATTGAAAAACTGGCCATGAAACTCGGCGTGACCGATGAGGAGCTGGAGCGCGCTCGCACGGTGCGGACCTACGCGAATCAAGGAGAGTGGTTGCGCGTCTTTATGGAGCTAGGATTTTTGCAGCAAGACATTCTCAAGACCGTGGCGAGAGCAGAAAATTCGGTGCGAGGTGATTTGATGATCGCCAGCGGGTGGTTGCAAGGAGCCCGATACACCACGCAGATTGTTTTGGATAACTATGGCACTGAGGTATCGAACACTTTGCGTGAGCCGCTGATGGTTGATGCCATCGCCAAAAAACTGCAAGAACAGCCAGCCAGCACCAAAGAAACCGCGCCTGTCGCCATGCTTTTAAGTAGTCTTCCCGAGATTAAAGAGATCATCAATGTTGGCCTTGATGATCCTGTTCCCCAGGCTGGTGTTGAAAGAATCAAGCAACTCGCGGATGCCTACGCCCAAGCGGTGCTAAATTCGTTTTAACGAGGGACTGGGTCCCGTCGCAAATTTTTTTAAATCCTTGGAAATATAAGCTTTACAACTTAAGCCATTGTCTTCTTAATAGTTGGGCGCTCACAGATTTCCTAGCTCGGGCTTTTGGTTTCAAGCAGTAAGCTCTTGAGTGTCATTGATTTAAATCCGTAAACACAAATGCGAAAATTTTTTCGTAACTTCGCCTCATGAAAACACACATCAACTCCCTTGTGGCATGGCTTCTTCTGATTGCTGTGACCCTGATTCCTTGCACAGCTTTAGCGGATCCTGCAAAAGCTGAAGATGATGCCTACAGTATGGCCGTCTACTACACCCAACGTGGGTTCGCCATGGCACCAACCAACCACAATGGGGTTGGCGGAACGGGCACTGTTATTCGCTTCATTATTCCTGTGACCCG
>DAIRSW010000168.1:0-5461 GCA_036804205.1 Verrucomicrobiia bacterium
TCAAAGCATCAGCAAAAATTTCTTCTGTCAAAGTTGAAGGATCAAGCAAACCCTCGATCGCCTTGTTGGCTAAGGCCTTGGTCGCTTGTAAAATGTCCATGCGCCCGCTGTAACTTAAAGCGACCGTCACCACCCCGCCAGTATGATGTTGGGTGCGCGCCGCCATACCCTCCAGCGCAGCCCTGGTGCTCTGCGGGATATTTTCCATGCAGCCAATAATGCGTAAGGCTCGCCCATGCCTGTCAAGTTCATCGGCATAACGGCCAATGGCTCTTTCCAAAAGTTTCATTAAACCCTGAACCTCAGACGCGGGTCGATTCCAATTCTCAGTAGAGAACGCAAACAGGGTCAGGTAAGGCACCTCAAATTTCTTGCTGGCCTTCAGCAGACGAATCACCGCCTCGCCTCCCGCTTGGTGCCCTTCTAAACGGGGAAGACCACGCTTCTGAGCCCACCGGCCATTCCCGTCCATAATGACGGCAATATGTTTCGGCATGGCCTGGTCCGCTAGACTCGGCTCAGCGACCGAGTGCAGATCTGATGCTGGCGATTCTTCCACCCTCATTTTGGCATGTGAAAGGTCTGAACCCGGTCGGGGCCAACACTGACTAAGGAGATGGGAGTTTCGGCCAAAGCAGCAAGTCGATGCAAAAATTTCTGCGCTTGTTCCGGCAGCTCGGCAAAATCTCGTATGGCCTCCAAAGAACACTTCCAGCCTGGAAGATTTTCGTAAACCGGTCGACAACGACCCAGTCTCTCCAAATCGCTTGGAGGCACCAACAGCTGTTCACCATCACACTCGTAATGTGTGCACACCGGAATGCTCTCCAAAGAATCAAGGCCATCCAAGTTCGTCACTGCCAAGCTATCAAAACCATTGACCCACCCTGAATAGCGGAGAGCCACCCCGTCCAACCAACCGCAGCGACGCGCTCGACCGGTGGTCGCTCCATACTCTCGTCCTAAGCCATGCAACATATCACCTAGCTCATCCGCTTCCGTCACAAAAGGTCCTTCGCCCACTCGTGTGGTGTAAGCTTTCGTAACTCCCATCACAGATTGAATTCGGGTTGGGGGAAAACCTGAGCCCGTGCACGCGCCCCCTGCCGTTGTGTTGGAGCTGGTCACGTATGGGTAGGTTCCAAAATCAATATCCAGAAAGGTGCCTTGCGCGCCCTCGAACAAAAGGCGTTTCCCTTCCGCATCGGCCTGATGCAAATAACTCACCGTATCCTGGATGTAAGGCGCAAACATCTTGGCTGCCTCACAAAGAGCCGGTAAATGCTCCTCAACATTCAGCACCGCCGCGCCGCTGGCCGAAAGACGCGCGTTGTTTTCTGCAAACGCCTGACGCAAGCGAGCTTCCCAGGATTTTAGGTCACGCATCATTCCAACCCGCAAGCCCACGCGATGAATTTTGTCCGCGTAACATGGTCCAATACCACGTCGGGTCGTCCCGATTTTGACTCCTTCCGACCGGTCTTCCCGCCAAATATCCCAAGCTTTATGAAATGGCAACACCACATGAGCCGCATCACTCAGCAAAAGATTTTCAGGAGAAATACTCACCCCCTGCTGCCTTAGGCGCTCCACTTCTTCACGCAACCCCAGAGGATCAAGCACCACCCCATTGCCGATGACGCATGTCTTCGAAGGATGCAAAATCCCGGATGGAAGCAAGTGCAGGATATACTTGATCTCGCCGGCTACCACGGTGTGCCCCGCGTTGTTTCCGCCTTGACTGCGGATGACCACGTCAGCTGTGTCGGTTAAGTAGTCAATGATTTTGCCTTTGCCCTCATCGCCCCACTGGGCACCCGCCAAAATTGTATTTGCCATTAAGATTGTCTAAAAAGTGTATTCGAAATAAAACCCAATCCCAATCCTCAACACAAAACCGTTCCTTAACAAAAGAAATTTTCGGCAAGCTTCGCCGCAACACCTTTGGGGTGAACGATTGGGCCCGAGCTTTTCAAGGAAAAGAATTTCGTCACCTCTCCCAAAATAGGGGCCAGCATTTTCATAGCTGGGGAAGACTCGTTAGAAAAAAATGTGGTGGATGGTCGGGGTGACTGGATTCGAACCAGCGGCCTCCTGGTCCCAAACCAGGCGCTCTACCAAGCTAAGCTACACCCCGTAATTCCAGTGACTCGGAATCAGGAAAATAAACATGCTCACTTCAGACGCTCTGGCAAGTGCAAACCTTGCCAAACCAGTGGATTACGGCCTTGCGCTGATACGCCCAACCTCACCCTCACGGTAACTTCGTACCACCATTGCCTCTTGCGTGAATTGAAAAAACAGTGCCCCTAGGCGCTCCATGTCCAAAGCACCGCCCGCCTCTGCAAGCGACCCCGCCGCATAGTAGGGCCGCCCCGTCGGCGACCATGGCATCCGAGGCACCACAACCCACTCTGGCGAAAGCTGCCCCAGCACACTCAAAGAATGCGACCGGTTGGCCGGGCCTTGGCTGCGAACCAACACGTCCGTGTGCAGGGCAGCATGCTTTTCCAACAGGCCTGCCTGCACCTCCGCATCAGCCCCGCCCATCAGCAGCATATGCCAGTCAAAAATCTCCAAGAGCAAAACGGCCGACCGGTCAGCCGCTGTTCTTCCTTGAAAATCATACTCCGGATGCAAAACACTCAACCGAGCCCCCAGACCAAGATCCCATTCATGCCCAGCTACAAAGCCGTGCTTCTGTTCCTCCCGCACCGAATTCAAAACATCCTTCTTCGCGCGGCTCCGCTCCTCTTTTTCAAGGTGGAAAATTGTGCGTGGTGTAAACCGCTCAATCAGCCGTGGGCCCCCTCCATAATGCTGAGCATCGCCTTGAGTAAAAATCATGGCCTCCAACTCATCAATCCCTAGGGCTTCCAAAGCAGGCTCTAAAATATATTCTGCTTCCCAACGCGACCCAGCATTTATAAGCCAGCTCTGATCAGCGTTTCGAAATAAAACCGCATTACCCCGCTGCAAGTCAAACACCGTCACCTCCACTCCCTGACCGACGTGATCATGCCGAGTGCGTAGTTCCCATGGCGAGCCCGGCAAACTCCCAAATGCACTTGCCGCCATCACAGCAAAAAAAGCCAGTCCATGAATGGCCGTGTTCCACGCTGGCAACAAAAATGGCAGCACCAAACTCAACAACACCGAGCCAAAGCTCATGCTCAAAATCGCAAAAGCGGTAGGTATCAAAATCATATTGGCCACCACGCCCCACGGTGCCAGAATTCCGTAGTGCGCCACCATGGGCAAAGCGGTCCCCACACTAGCCGCAAGCGACACCGCCACCATCCCTAAACTAGGATGCAGATAATCCGACAGCTTAATCCTCCACACCGGCGCAAATTTCTTTGGCAAAAACGGGTCAATCGCCAACCATCCACTGAACCCCGCGTTCAAAGGTGGTGCTAAAAATGCAATGCCCAAGAGTGCCGCAAAGGAAAATTGGAAACCTTGGTGAAACAAAACGTTGGTGTCGCAGGCCAAAATTACCAAGGCCGCTAGACCCAACGAATTCAAAAGATTAGGCCGACGCCCAAAGAAAAAAGCGGACAAAAAAACCACCGCCATAAGCGAGGCCCGCACCGCCGCAACTCCAAACCCGGTCATCCAAGTGTAAGCGAAGATCGCCGCAAAACTCAAAACCAATTGCGCTCGGAGCCCTAGCCCCATAACAACTGCCGCGTACAAGGCGATGCAACACACCATCCCCACATGCAGACCGCTCACACAAAACAAATGCAGCGTGCCCGTATTTCGAAACGTGTGGATCAACTCGGCATCCACCTCGCTGACCAAACCCAAAACCATCCCATGGATGATTCCATGCGTCGGCCAGTCCTCCGGCACGTGGGCACTTAAGACCTTCGCAAACCTCTCCCGTATCGACAACTCCCCTCTACGCTCCTCCGACTCCCCACCCGTCCACTCATCCAAAAGACGACCCTGCAACCAAATTCCGCGTCGCGCTTGATGCGCTGCAAAATCAAAGGCACCCGGATTGCGAGCCGACTCAATCCGCCCCACGCGCACCCTCAACGGTCGCACTTCATTGGCACGCGCATCGGGCGGCAAGCCCCCGGTCACTCGCAGCTTCACCGGAGGCCAACCCTGCACCGTCTCGCCGTTCCAGACCAAAGCTTGCACGACCCAGCCTCCGGGCAGTTCCTGCAACAACTTTCCCTCGAGCTGCACCACGGTCCCATGCGGAGCCACCGACCCGGCCATCGTGCGACCTGGGTGAAGGTGCCAATTTAACTGGTGCAACACAAAAAAACATGTCAGTAAAAGACCATGCCCGGCGAGTCTTCCACCACCCCAACCCAAAAATGCAGTCCGGAGGAACACTGCCACAAGCAGCAGTCCGCCAACCCCTACCACGGTGGCACCGAGCACCGGCCAGGCAAAATACTCCGCCAAAAGCACCCCCAGCGCCGCTGTCCCAGCCAATGGCAAAGCGGGCACGAGGTTCCAGCGAAACACGGTCATAACGCCGAGTGTAAGCACAGAACCTTCGAAAAGAAAGTCATCCGAACCACCTTAATCTCCAGTGGCGAAACCTCCGGAACGAGGCACCATTCCGGGCTCTTACCTCGCCTCGCCCTCACTCGCTGCTTTGCCATACTTCTGCTCCTGGCCACCACCAGCGCCTGCACTACACACCCTCCACGAAGCCGCTCAGAAATATTAGCCACCGCTCAAGCCTACGCGGACCTAACCTGGACCCCAACCAAACAGCACCTGCATCGTGGGCCAGACCCAACCGGGCTTGCTGTCACCACCCCAGACCACGAATATCAACCACCCAACCAGTTGGGTGGTTGGTGGCGACCGGGTCAAACCAATCGCGGCATGCCCTACAAATGGGGTGGCTTTGACACTCCGACCAGCTTTCAGCAGGGCCTCGATGCCGGCAAAGCCGCCGGGGACGTATTCACACCGGAAAAACGGCAGCTCCTCCATCGCGCCGTCAGCGACCATGCCGTCGGGGTCGACTGTTCTGGCTTTGTCTCTCGTTGCTGGGGTTTACCTCGACACTACAGCACCCGCGAACTTGCCCAAGTTGCCCAACCCATCCGCAACCCTGAAGTCAACCTACGACCGGGTGACATCTTAAACCGTCACAACGACCACGTGATGCTCTTTGCCCGTTATCTCCCGGAAGGACGCATGCTTGTCTTTGAAGCTGGCAGTGAGCACGTGTGGAAAGTCACCCGCAGCGAACTTGAGCTCGCCGAAATGCTCCGCCGCGGCTACCAGCCCCTGCGCTACCGCTGGGTCTTGGAGAACTAAGAGCGCCCCGCGAGATCGTAGACTATCCGCCAACGGAGGGCGGCCATCTTAGTCCGCCACCCCCTCGCAACCTCCCAAAGACAACCTTCTACCCTCAGAAATCGGCGCATCGCATTTTGGTAACGTTACCATTTTACTCGGTAACGCTTCGCCCAAGGTC
>DAIRSW010000169.1:0-5390 GCA_036804205.1 Verrucomicrobiia bacterium
ACCAGTGCTGAGCCATCGGCGAGCCATGCCGACTGGTAATCACCAGCGGCTGATTCTTCAACTCGCTTAGTCGTAAGCGGGGCCGCGACGCCAAGTTATGACGCTGCGGCAATGCAACGAACAACCGCTCCTCGAACAAGGTCTCGGTTTGAAAGCGTTGCCTTCGCTCTGGGTCGGTCATGCCCGGGAACGCGATATCCAAGTCATGATCAATAAGACGCTGAAGCTGTTGCGCCGGAGTTTGCTCGTCCAACACCAGCTCAACAGCCGGATGCAGTTCGCGAAACTCACTTAACAGCGTCGGTAGCAAGGGGTGGGTCAGACTCCCCACAAAACCGATCCTCAGCAAGCCGGCTTGACGCGAGCTAATACGACGGGCTGCCAGCTGCGCCTCGTCAAGGGCTTCCAAGGCAGGCTGTAAAGCATCTCGGAATGCTACGCCCGCCGCAGTAAGAAGCACGCGCCTACTGCTTCGTTCAAAAAGAGTCACCTGCATCTCCGCCTCCAGCTCTTGAATATGTTTGCTCAATGCCGGTTGCGCCACGCGAAGGCGTTTCGCTGCCGAGGTGAAATGCAATTCTTCAGCCAACACCAGGAACGATTTTAAGTGCCGCAATTCCATACGCTTGCTAAAAGGAAACATCCATTCCCGAACGTTATCAATACTATATCAAAGAAATCTTTTTGTTATGGTCAATGTGTGTCACGATGCTTTAAACAACCCATTTATGAAGCCCTTAAGTCTTTTCCACAAAGTTTGGAATGCCCACACCGTCAAAACCCTGCAGAATGGCCAAACCCAATTATTAATTGGCACTCATCTCATTCATGAGGTCACCAGTCCCCAAGCCTTCGGAATGTTGCGTGACCTCGGCTTGCAGGTAAAGTTCCCGCATCGCACTTTCGCCACGGTGGATCATATCGTGCCGACCGACCGGCAGGTGGAACCTTACGCTGATCCCTTGGCGGATGCCATGATCAAAGAGCTGCGCAAAAACTGCGAGGAGTTTGGCATCACCTTTTTTGATGTAGCAAGCGGTCGGCAAGGCATTGTTCACATTGTTGGGCCTGAGCAAGGCATTACGCAACCGGGCACCACCATCGCCTGTGGGGATTCGCACACATCCACGCATGGTGCTTTTGGAGCCATTGCGTTTGGCATCGGCACCAGTCAAGTGCGTGATGTTTTAGCCACCCAAACTCTGGCTTTAAACCCACTCAAAGTGCGTCGCATCAACGTGCACGGCAAACTTGGCCCAGGTGTTTTCTCCAAGGACGTGATTTTACACATCATCCGGAAACTCGGAGTCAACGGCGGAACTGGGTTTGCCTACGAATACAATGGGGAGGTCTTCGAAAATTTTTCCATTGAGGAACGCATGACCGTTTGCAACATGTCAATCGAAGGCGGAGCACGGGTAGGCTATGTGAACCCGGACGAAAAAACTTTCGAGTATTTGAAAGGACGCCCCTTCAGCCCCAAAGGCGCTGCTTGGGATGAAGCAGTGGAACGCTGGCGCGCTATCCGGAGCGATGAAGGCTGTGAATATGACGATGTCGTTGAGTTTGATGCGTCCGAGATTGAGCCAACCGTAACCTGGGGCATCAACCCTGGGCAAGCCATCTTCATTAATGAAAACATTCCTCACCCGGACGATGTGCCTGAACAGGAACGCCCATCCATTGAGGAAGCCTTGCAACATATGAAGTTAGATGGCGGAGCCCCACTCAAGGGCACTCCTATTGATGTGGCTTTTATGGGCAGCTGCACCAACGCGCGATTGAGTGATTTCATCGAAGTTTCCAAGTACCTGAAGGGCAAAAAAGTTTCTGAAAGCATTCAAGCCATCGCGGTGCCTGGGTCGCAAAGCGTCGCCGCGCTCTGTGAGGAAATGGGGATCGCCGACGTGTTTCGTGAAGCCGGCTTCGAATGGCGCGGCGCGGGCTGCTCCATGTGTTTAGCCATGAATCCGGATAAACTGGTTGGCGACCAACTTTGCGCCAGCTCAAGCAACCGGAATTTTAAAGGACGTCAAGGCAGTCCCACCGGACGCACTGTATTGATGAGCCCAGTCATGGTGGCAGCCGCAGCAGTTACAGGAAAAATTAGTGACGCCCGCGAGGTTTTTGGCGTCGCCTAACACTCTTCTTCTTATTAACACCTTACTCTTATGGCACTTCCTCCTATCTCTATAGTTCGCGGCAAAGCGGTTAGCTTTGTCGGCGACGATGTTGACACCGACCGCATTATTCCGGCGCGCTTTATGAAATGCGTGACCTTTGATGGCCTCGGCGAAAAACTGTTTCATGATGTGCGCTTCGACGAGTCGGGTGCTAGCAACGAGCACCCTATTGACCGTCCGGAGCATGCCGGAGCCAGCATTCTCTTGGCGGGCAATAACTTTGGTTGCGGAAGCTCTCGCGAGCATGCGCCACAAGCGCTGTATCGTTTTGGCTTTCGCGCCGTGGTTGCCGAGGGTTTCGCCGAGATTTTCTTTGGCAACAGCATCACTCTCGGCATGCCATGTGTGTCGGCGACTCGATCCGACCTCGCTCACCTGAGAGATCTGGTCGAGCGCGACCCAATTCTTGAGTTGGAGATCGATGTTTCAGCACTGCAAATCACAGCCGGCTCATACACCTGTCCAATCACCTTACGCCCCAGCGCCCGACAAGCCTTGCTCGAAGGACGTTGGGACGCCATCGGCGAGTTGTTGGAAGCCATTCCTGAGATTGAGCGAGTAGCCGACCAACAGGCCTATTTTAAAGTGTAGAAAAACACTCTTTTTTGCCATGGCGGCTTCCAGAAGGCTTCTCGGTGCCGATTTTTTCGGAATTATTTGGAGAATCCCCAACCCTGGTTTATACAGGGCGTGATGAATGCAAGACAATCAATATCCCCTGTAGCCATTCTCATCGGCTTAGCCATTTTCTTGGGCATTGCTGGTGTGACTTCGGCTTTCTTTAGCGTTCAGGCGGACTCGGTCGGTGTTGTGCTACGCTTCGGCAAGCACGACAGAACCATGCCGCCAGGACTTCACTTTAAACTGCCTTTCGGCGTTGAGCATGTCGAACACGTGCCAGTTGAACGCCAGCTCAAACTTGAGTTTGGTTTTGGCACACGTGACGCTAGCAATCCGGTACAAGTCTCCGGCCAACAAGAGGATGAGCGCCTCATGGTGACCGGTGACCTCAACTCGGCTTTAGTCGAATGGGTGGTGCAATACCGCATCGCCGACCCTGAACAGTTCCTCTTTCGCTTACGCGATCCTGAGCTGACTCTCCGTGCCTTGTCCGAGTCAATCATGCGGGAAACCGTGGGCGATCGCACCGTCGATGAAGTACTAACTTTCGGACGCGCCGACATGGAGCAAGAAGTCATTCGCAAAATGCAGACCGCCACAGAAGCCTACGAGCTAGGACTTCGCATTGAGCAAGTGCAACTCAAAGACGTCAATCCACCACGCCCTGTTCAGGCTTCGTTTGACGACGTGAACCGTGCTCAGCAAGAGCGCGAACAGGTCATTAACGTGGCTCGAGCTGACTTTAACCGCGTCATCCCCCGTGCCCGAGGCGTGGCCCAACAAGCTATTAGTGAGGCCGAGGGTTATGCAACCCAACGCGTCAACGAAGCGAAAGGGGACACCGCACGCTTCACTGCTTTGCTCGAAGAATATCGGAAAGCACCAGAAGTCACCCGGACGAGGCTTTACTTAGAAACTATGGGTGATGTGCTCGGTCGCATTGAGCACAAAGTCATCCTCGACAACGAAAACTCGGGCGTGCTTCCTCTCCTCTCGCTCGATGGACGCAACATCATCCAAGGAACACGATAATTATGAAACTTATTCTTTATGTCTTTGCGGGGCTCATGGCTCTGCTCCTGCTTTTTGGCCGCGAGTTTATGTACGTGGTCAGTGAAACCGACCAGGTGATTCTTCTCCAATTCGGGGAACCCATCGGTGATCCGGTCATCACACCCGGTCTGCATTTCAAAATGCCCTTCATCCAAACCCCAGCACGGATGGAGAAACGCATTCTTGGTTGGGACGGTCCAACCACCGAGATGCCTACTAACGACAAGCTCTACATTCTTGTGGATTGCTTTGCTCGGTGGCGCATCCAAGACCCCCTTCGCTATTTGCAGCGTCTTCGCGATGAGCGCACTGCCCAATCGCGACTGGATGACATCCTCGGCGGGGAAACCCGCAACGTGGTGGCGCGACACAATCTCATTGAAGTCGTCCGCACCACCATCAATCGTCGTCCCGAAGCAGCCGCCTTGCCCGCAGCTTCCACCGAAGCGGTTGAAGATATGGAGAGCATCGTTGAGCCAAGTGCACTGGGCGACGACATGCCCCAGTTTGGTGGCTGGCAGCCGATCACCGTTGGACGGTCTGCGCTCGAGAGAGAGATCTTCAACATGGCTGCAACCCGCTTACCTGAACTTGGAATCGAACTTCTCGATTTTCGTTTTAAACGGATCAACTACAACGACCGGGTAAGTGAAAAAATCTACGAGCGCATGATTTCCGAGCGAAATCAGATCGCGGAGCAGTTTCGATCTGAAGGGGCTGGCGAGGCCGCAAAAATTGGTGGGGAGCGCGAAAAACTGCTGCTCGACATCGAGTCGGAAGCTTATCGCGAAGTCCAAACTATTCGTGGGGTTGCCGACGCAACTGCAGCAGAAATCTATTCCAGTGCCTACAATGGTGATGCGGTTTCTCGGGAGTTTTATGATTTCATGAAAACCCTCGAGGCCTACGAAAAAGTGATTACCGAAAAAACCAGCATGGTTCTTTCTACGGACAGCCATTTGTTACGTTTCTTGCGCGGGCTCGATCCTGTTTCGCCTGCGGCCTTAGCCGGTTCCCGCGGCACAGGGGAACCCAATCCAGTAGTGGCTCCGGATAGTCCCTAGGCAATCAGCTCACTCATATAAATTCACAGATAACCCGGGATTAACCATGTTGGTCCCGGGTTTTTTGTGATCTGAAGTTTGGAGGGGGCGAGGCTGACAACACAAAACGAACGCCAACGTCCGGACTCTATCGTAGCGCCTGGCAAATGCCACGATGCGGCGACGATCTTCGTAAAACGTCGGGGTAATATCAGAGGAGCGCCAACGGCGAGATTTTATCGTAGTGTCTTTGCCCGTCTTGGCAGGAAGCAACACCGTGCCTCGGACAGCCTGGTCGGCATTGCGGGGGTCCACTCCAAGGTGGACGTGCAGATCGACAGAAGCATCCATTTTGAAACATTCGATGAGCGCCAAGGGCAAAATTGTATCGTAGTGTCTTTGCCCGTCTTGGCAGGAAGCAACACCATGCCTCGAACAGCCTGGTCGGCATTGCGGGGGTCCACTCCAAGGTGGACGTGCAGATCGACAG
>DAIRSW010000170.1:0-5369 GCA_036804205.1 Verrucomicrobiia bacterium
CGAGGTGTTTTGAAGCGTTTCGTGTTGGTGTAGACTGGCAGTCTTTGTTCCTCATCGCCTCTCAGTGTGGAGCGGTTCATTCCTTTTTGCGCGGCTATGTTTGCAAAAACTGGCTCCACGATTCCCAATCTTCGACTATAAATTTTTCGCCCTTCCTTGTTGTCTATCTTTTCTTCCATCACGCTGGTGATGCTTTCGGTCACTCGTCCGTTGAAAAGTCTCACCTGTCTAGAAGCGACCCGCAGGAAGCGTGACGCGGGTAGCCATTCGGTGGATCGCATTGTTCATTCTGATCGATTGGGAGCTTCGCAATAGCTACATCAACATCGGCAGATCGTGGCGGTAGTCCCTCTGGACGTGGTAACTTTTGCCGATAATCTGCATACTGTCTCAAGGAACTCATAAAGTCATGCTTATCTATCGTATTTGGGTGTCTGCTGATCCAACTACCGATACTAACAATGGAGCCATCAGCCTCGACTCGAGCATAACCATTACGTGAAGCGGTCGGCCTTCGTGAATCGCCTGACACATAAACCATCTCAAAAAATATGACCACCATCCAATTTTGTCCCTTGACGTTTAGTCAGCCATCTCAGCGTCGCGCATTACCCTATATAGGGATCGAGCCAAAATACGAGAGCACAACCTTTTTGCCCAGCTGATCAAATCGACCTTATTTCTTATCGCTTTTCATTGATCGCTTCTTGAGCAGCTTTTCTGCGCCAGATGCCTGCCAGAATACTTCCTATCACTGAGTGCATGACACTAGAGATTGCTCCTGGAGCCGCCGTCAGAGGATCTGCAAAATGTTGACTCGCCAGAAAAACGGCCAATCCAGAATTTTGCATCCCCACTTCAATAGAAATGGTGCGGCAAGCTATCGGATTGAGTCGTAAGATTTTCGCTAAACCATAGCCAAAACCGAACCCCAAAAGATGAAGCAAAAAAACGGCCAACGTTAAAATGCCAAGATTTAACCAAATGGTCTCTGCACTCACTGCCACAATCGAAGCACAGATCATCGCCACGACAAGGGCTGCAGCTAAGGGAGCACCTGGCTCAATTTTGGCTGCCAGCTTGGGG
Source organism: Verrucomicrobiia bacterium (assembly GCA_036804205.1). Lineage (GTDB taxonomy): Bacteria > Verrucomicrobiota > Verrucomicrobiia > Chthoniobacterales > CALDSX01 > DAIRSW01. The sequence goes on from DAIRSW010000170.1 coordinate 1,087, forward strand.
GCGCCATGCTTAATTGCTAACCCCAAGCCAATCGGAATCACTATGACCCTTAGGGTGTCCCAAAAAATGGCCCAGGTATCGACCGGAGCAAGATGACCGGCTAAAGCAGAGGTCAGGAGCGGCGTTAAAACGATCGCTGCAAAAGTGGAGCACAAGGTCATCAACACCGAGAGCGCCACATTAGCTCTGGCCAAGAAGGCGACAATGTTCGATGCCGTGCCTCCCGGACAGCAAGCGGTTAAGATCAGGCCCACAGCAAAAGCCGTTGGCAAGTTCAGCGCAGTGGCAATAAGCCAGCCGGTGATTGGCATCACCAAATATTGTGCGGTCACCCCAATGGCCGCTGCTTTTGGCAAGACAAAAACCTTACGAAAGTCATCCAAAGTCAAAGTCAATCCCATGCCGAGCATGATCAGAGCCAACCCCCAAACGATAAGAGATTGGCTGGCCACCCTTACGGTGGCGAACCAGGCAAACCATTCCGGTTGAAACAAAGCCAAAAGGCCAGCAGTCAACACATAGATAGGAAAGGCATTGGCCAGCTGGGAGAGAAGCCGGGAGATAGACATTTTGGAAATTTTTATAGCATGACATCGATTCCGCGCCAGTCCACAATTCAGGAAGCGGGAGCCCATCGCAACAAAATGAGTTTTCCCTTGCTTTGCCAGGTTAGAACATTAGCATCCCCGTCCTCACAAGAGAACGAGCCCCCTTCCGTCGTTTCGGCTCACCGCCGCCCCATGGCTGGTGGTGTCGCAACTCATACGCGTCACAGTCAGCCACAAGGTCGTCACTGCGCCTTTGCCCGAACCCCATTTTCTCTCAAAAGCCCCTCGCACGGGCTTCCTTTTGTTCGTTTTATGCTTCATAATATTCGCCGTGATTGGTTTTCAAATTTGCCTAAAGACATCATCGCCGGCCTGGTCGTGGCCTTGGCCCTTATCCCAGAAGCCATTGCGTTTTCCATCATCGCCGGATTGGATCCGTCGGTAGGACTTTACGCCTCATTTTGTATAACCGTGGTCATCGCCTTTACCGGTGGACGTCCAGGCATGATTTCTGCCGCCACAGCGGCGATGGCGTTTCTGATGATCTCCTTAGTTCGTGATCACGGGCTTCAATATTTGCTTGCTGCGACCCTGCTCACCGGGGTTTTGCAAATCCTCGCTGGTCTCATCAAGCTGGGAGATGTCTTGAAGTTTGTTTCTAAGTCTGTGATGACTGGTTTTGTGAATGCGCTGGCCATCATGATTTTCTTGGCTCAGTTGCCTGAATTTTCAGGCCAGGGTTGGCCGATGTATGCCATGGTTGGTGGCGGGCTCGCCATTATCTATCTCTGTCCGTTGGTGACGAAGGTGGTCCCTTCGCCGCTCATTTGCATTATTGGCTTAACGCTGATTGCTCAAATTTTTGGCCTTCAGGTTTCCACGATTGGTGACAAAGGCGAACTGCCCTCGACCCTTCCAGTGTTTCTCCTGCCGGATATCCCGCTGAACTGGGAGACTCTTTCGATTATCTTCCCCTATGCCTTGGCGCTGACTGTGGTGGGTCTACTAGAATCGCTCATGACGGCACAGATTGTTGATGATTTCACTGATACCGATAGCGATAAAAATCGCGAATGCGTTGGGCAAGGTCTGGCCAATATCACGGCAGGTTTCTTTGGCGGGATGGCAGGCTGTGCCATGATCGGACAAACGGTTATCAACGTGAAGTCCGGTGGCCGGGGCCGGTTGTCGACATTTGCCGCCGGAACATTTCTGATTCTCATGATCGTATTGCTTGGCGACTATTTAAAAATTATTCCGATGGCGGCACTCGTGGCGGTTATGATTATGGTCTCCATAGGCACCTTTAGTTGGAGTTCGATCAAGGACATTCGAGTTAATCCCAAGTCTTCGACCATCGTCATGCTGGCTACCATTGTGGTTACGATTGTTTTCCACAACCTTGCCTACGGGGTGGGCGTCGGGGTTGTCCTGAGTACCATCTTCTTCGCTCGACGAGCGGCCCTCTTAGTAAGGGTTCACACCGAGTTGGCTGCGGATCGCGAAACTCGAACCTACCGTGTGGAAGGCAACTTGTTTTTCGTCTCTGCTGGAGGCTTTACCCGCGCTTTTAATTTCCGGGAGGTGCTTTCTAAGGTTGTCTTGGATGTGAGCAAGGCCCACTTTTGGGATATTAGCTCGGTGGCTGCTCTTGATAAAGTCGTGCTGAAGTTTCGTCGTAACGGCACCGAGGTCGAAGTGATCGGTTTGAATGAGGCCAGCGCCACTTTGATCAAACGTGTCGGCGTCCATGACAAAGCGGGTGCTGATGCTCAAATCCCACTCCACTGAGCCCGAAAATCACCCAGAAAAACGTATGAACACAATTCTCACTTGCACGGACGGTTCAATCTATGCGCCCAGCGTCTACGCGCATGCGGCATGGGCGGCAAACCGGATGGATGCCGCGGTCCACATCCTTCACATGCTTGATCCCAACCATGAGCGAGCCGAGACTATGGATTTGAGTGGCAACCTTACCCTCGATAACCGCAAAGAGTTGCTGCAGGAGTTGGTTGCCTTAGAAGAAACAAAGAACCGATTAGGGCGCGAGCAAGGTAAGCTTATTATCGAAGAAGGCAGACGCGTTCTCACTGAGTTGCAGGTCGCAACCATCACTGCAGAGCAACAGCATGGGGAATTGGTTGAGTCGGTGACTCGGATGGAGCGCAATGCGTCTCTCGTGGTGCTCGGAAAACGAGGGGAATCTGCTGACTTTGCAAAGCTTCATCTCGGTTCAAACCTCGAACGGGTTATTCGAGGCAGCATCAGACCGGTACTCGTTGCTTCACGGAAATTTGTTCCCATTGAACGCTTTCTCCTAGCCTACGATGGGGGGCCAAGCATCACCAAGGCTATCGAATTTGCACGTGAAAACCCGTTGCTCAAGGGTCTGGAATGTCATTTGGTTCAGGCTGGAAAAATCGATTCCAACGCTGAGTGGTATCTCCAGGAGACTGCTGGCAAACTGCGAGAAGCGGGTTACCAAGTCGAAGCGAAAGCCATCCCTGGGGACGCGGCGAAAGTCATCGCAGAAGTGGTGAGGCAAAGCCAGATCCATCTTTTGGTGATGGGTGCTTACGGCCATTCCAAAATTCGTCAGCTCATCATTGGCAGCACCACCACCGAAATGGTTCGCACGTGCCAAATACCCCTATTGATGTTCCGCTAGGCGTTGCGGCAACCGAGCGACTCTCTCAAAGAATCGTAAAGCCTATTCGGCGGCTGGACTGTTTGCTTCCTCAGCAGCGCCAGGCTGATATGGCAGGGCGGACTTGTGCACAATAATCACCGATTGATCTACCTAGTGAAACTTGAAAACGAAAAGCTTATCGAAAAGCACCGTGTTTCTATGTGTATCGGTAAGCGCCACATTGCCCATGAAAATTCCAATCTCGTCATTTGTGAGAATTCCGGCGACCTCAAACTCAGCCTCAACCTTGGCTTGTTTGAAGATATCCTCATCATCAGCCTCCCGAAGCGCGATCTCACAAATGTGTAGCGCTTCGTGTCCGAGTCAGCCATATCAACGTCCGAAGTGTGGCACGGCGGGCGGGAATGTTAATCAGGGAATGGGAAGAAGTGAGTCCATACAACCTCCATCAGTACGCCGTTGCCACCACTGAATTGATGGCATCCTTGTTTATTCCCGTCGTTGACCATAGTCTCCCCCCAAAATACCACGAAAAGACAAGTCCTCATCAAGGTCGGGCCAGTGCAATCCGAAAGGGGAAATCTCTATATTGCCCAGCTCCTGCGGAGTGCCTAGGGCAAGGCGTGGGTTCTGAGAGACGGGGAATCGGACTTCGACACCACTGTCCATTGAGATGACAATATGTCCATCTCTGTAGAAGACCGTTTTCGCTGTATCAACCAAGGTGCTCATACCACTTCCGAATAATAATCTCTTTGTTCTCTTCTGCAAGCTCTTGCGCTCTGGCGAGTTCCCGGACCTTCATGCCTGCGGACTCGCGAAGGTCGACCCCATCCTCAAAATTGAGGATCGCTTCACCATCCCCTTTCCGAACATGAACATGAATGGGACGGTGATTGTTGCTGTAAAACGCGAACTTGAACCCCTCTTTTTCGAAAACGAGCGGCATATCCGGAAACTATCCGCAGCCAAGGAAATTGCGATCTTTTTTTGCCAAACGTCGAGTCCTCCTACGCCTGACCGGGGCCGAGGGTGGAACACGGGGTTGAGGTTGTAGCGGTCATGACGGCTGGAACTGGAGG
>DAIRSW010000171.1:0-5353 GCA_036804205.1 Verrucomicrobiia bacterium
GTTCGCAGCCGGTGGTTTTGGTCACCGGCGCTTTTACCGGAGCAGTTTTTGCGGCGCAAACCTACTTCCAGTTTGCGAAGGTGAGCATGGAATCAGCAGTGGGCGCGGTGGTGGCGGTGGCGATGTGTCGTGAGTTGGGCCCAGTGTTGGCTGGGCTCATGGTTGCCGGAAGGGTTGGTGCGGCGATGTCTGCTGAGATTGGGACAATGAAGGTGACCGAACAGATCGATGCCTTGCGTTCTTTAGGAGTGCATCCGATCGACTACTTGGTTGTACCTCGGGTTTTGGCCATGTTGATTTCCATGCCGTTGCTTGTTGGCGAATGCATTTTTATCGGGATTGCGGCTTCCTATTATGTGAGTGTTAATGTGATGGATATTTCGGGTACCTATTATATCGCGCACATGCTCACGTTCACGATGGCGACAGATGTGTTTATGGGCTTGATCAAGGCGCTGGTTTTTGGGATGATCATTGTTTTTGTGAGTTGCTACATGGGGCTGAACGCACGTGAGGGAGCGGTGGGCGTAGGACACGCCACCACCGAAGCGGTGGTGGTTTCTTCGTTAACTCTTCTCATCGCCAACTTTTTTCTCACGATGTTCCTAAACATCTTCTTTCCGGTCGGGTAGATTCTTTATGGCTGAGTCGACTCCTCAACACCTTCTCCGCATGATCGATGTTCATAAGGCACTCGGTGAGCAGAAGATTTTGCAGGGCGTGAATTTGGATATTTATGCCGGGGAAACCCTGGTGATTATCGGTCGGAGTGGGGAGGGCAAAAGTGTTTTGCTCAAGAATATGGTTGGGTTGATGAAACCGGATCAAGGGCGCATCCTTTATGAAGACCAAGATATTGCGCAGCTCAGTGAGAGGCAGTTGATGCCGATCCGACGGCGGATCGGAATTTTATTTCAGGGCGGCGCGCTTTTTGATTCGTTCACTGTGAAAGAGAACATCGCCTTTCCTTTATGGGAAGCGGGTGAGCGCAATCGGAGAGTGATCGCAAAAAAAGTGGACGAAGCCCTCGAGGTGGTCAACCTGGCCGGGCACGGTGATAAGATGCCGGTGAACTTGAGTGGCGGCATGAAGAAACGGGTGGGTTTGGCTCGTGCCATCATCGGGGAACCGAGTTGCGTGCTTTACGATGAGCCCACTGCTGGTTTGGACCCGGTGGTGACGGATAGTATTGACCAATTGATCTTGCGTTTGCAGTCGCGTTTTGGGATTACCTCCGTGGTGGTTACTCACGATATGAAGAGCGCTTTTCATGTGGCCAATCGCATCGCTTATTTGCGTGAAGGAAAAATCTATTTCCTTGGCACCCCAGAGGAGTTAAAGAATAACGAGGACCCTGCAATTCAGGACTTTATCGAAGGTCGAAGTTCTGAAGAAGAGCAAGCCAGCAAAAACGTATGAGAGATTCAGATCGCAATTTAGAAGCCAAGGTTGGGCTGTTTGTCCTGATTGGCTTGACCGCCATTGGCTACTTGGTTGTACAATTTGGTCGGCTTGGAGAAGGAATCCAAGGCCACTACCCAATCAACGTCGATTTTCCGGATGCCAGTGGGCTTTATAAAGGTGCTGAGGTGCTCATGAGTGGAGCCCGGGTTGGTCGCGTGTCAGAGCGCCCTGTTTTACTTCCTGATGGCCAAGGGGTGCGGGTGGTTTTATCCGTTTATAATGACATTAAGCTTCCCAAGGAGGCCACCCTGCGCGTTGGCAGTTCGGGTTTGTTGGGCGACCGATTTGTTCAAGTCCGGGCGACAGATCCCATTGATGAAAATACAGTCTTCATGAACCCAGGTGATACGGTTCGAGGTGAAAGAGAGGCTGGGATTGATGACCTCGCTCGCGATGGCAAAGAACTGATTGCCGACCTACGAAAGACCGTTGAATCGATTCGGGTCACTGTCGAAGACCGACTGAAAGATGGAGTGTTGGCTGAGGAAAACGTGCAAAACATCAAAGTTTCTTTGGAGAGCTTTAAAAAATCTATGGAAAGCCTGACTGCGACCTTAGAAAAAGCGCCTGCCTGGGGAGAAAATTTCGACAAGACCTTATCGGAGCTGCAGGAGTTGGTCAGCAGCGCGAATCGTGTGGTCAATGAATTGGAACGTGGCGACGGAATTTTGCCAGCCTTGCTTCGCGATGGAGAAATCGCCGACAACATTCGTGCTTTTACGGAGGGTCTGAGAAGCCGTGGGGTACTTTTTTATCGCGATCCAGATCGAGAAGAGTCGACCCGCGAACCAACCAGTGGCCCACCTAGTCGCCCTGGTGGGCGTCCGAGCCGTTAATAGCTCTTGGTGTTTTGGATCTTCCAGTCTAATAAAATAGCCATGACCGCCTCTCTCGATCTTGCCCAAGCAAAGGTGACTGTCCTGCAGCACCCGATTTTTGAGTTACGTTTGGCAACCTTGCGCGATGTGGCGACTCCTCCAGCGCAATTTCGCCGAGCCATGCATGGAGCGGCTACTATTCTTGTGGTGGAAGCTCTTCGAGATCTTGAACTCACGGAGTCGAAGGTACAAACACCATTGGCCCTGGCTCCCAGCAAAAAGTTGAGTCAAGCGGTTGTCTTGGTCCCCATCCTTCGGGCTGGCCTTGGGCTTGCTGAATCTATGACCGATCTTTTGCCGGAAGCCAGCCTTGGTCATTTGGGTCTTTATCGCGATGAAAAGACGCTGCAACCCTGCACATATTTTGTTCGGCTGCCCAAGCTGGACGCCGCTGAGGTTGTAGTGATCGATCCAATGCTTGCCACAGGAGGTACCGCCGTTCACGCCTTGGACTTGCTGAAGGAGCATGGGGCAACCCGCCTTAGGCTTATCACTCTGGTGTCTTGCCGGGAGGGCATTGATGCAGTTCATGCAAAGCATCCGGACGTTCCGATTATCACTGGGACAATTGATCCTGAGCTTAACGAAAAAGGGTATATTGTTCCCGGCCTAGGCGATGCGGGGGATCGCTATTTTGGAACCTTCGACCAATGACCTCGGAAAGCTCATCGCCTGCATCTGGAGTGCACGTTCGCTTTTTGTTAAGCGTGGTAATTCTTGCGCTATTCGTTGCTTGCGGTGATGATCGTCCGGGGCCGGACAATGAAAAAAAAACTGCGATCACTTTGCGATTCGTCACCACGAGCGACAAATATCCGTGGCTCCGCGAAGCTATCGATGAGTTTGAAGAAAGCAAACCGACCAGCCCGAATGAGGGATTGCCCATTGAGGTTGATCTGATTGAGGCCGGGTCCTCTCGGTCGGTGATGGAACTGGCATTTCACTCAGCCGGTGACATTCAGCTGGTGAGTCCGGCGGCATCTTTTTACATCCAAGAAGTTAATGAGGCACAACAGGCTTTGGGTCGGCCGATTATAGCATCCACACCGATTCCTTTGGCTCGAACCGCTCTGGTTATTGGGATGGCTCAATCTGTGGCCGAGTCTCTCGGCTATCCGGAAGTGGGCTTGGGTTGGCGTGATCTAGCTACCTTAGCGAGTAATCCGCAGCTTTGGAAGACGAGCACCCAGGATCAGTTCGGCTCCTTCCGTCTGGCTTGGTGTGATCCTGAGGCTAGTAATGCCGGTCTCCTGACTCTTATGGCCAGTCTTGCTGCCGCCACTCGCCGAGCTACCGGCCCGCATATGGACGAACTCAGTCGACCGGAAACAGGCCGGTTTCTGCAGTCCTTTGAAGCTGCCACTGTTGCTTATAGCCCCGACCCCGGCTTTCTGGCGCGTCGTTTAGCGGAGCAAGGATCTAAGGGCTTAAGCGCCATCGTTGTCTACGAACGCGATATTTTTAACGCCTATCTTGCTCCGAATCCGCCAGTCGAAGCGCTGGTAGCCATTCAGCCCACGGAAGGCACGTTTGAGTGTGATCATCCTGTGGCTCTTTTAGAGCAAAATTTGGATCCAGAAGCTCGCTCCGCCGCAGAGTTGCTCGTGGGTTTTTTGCTGTCTGAAAAAGTGCAGGATCGCCTGCTGCTCCATGGGTTTCGCACTGCGGATCGAAGAGAAGAACTACCACAGGACTTGGCTGAAGCGCGTGGTTTAACGGCTGGCGTGCCACCCAAGCTATACGAAATACCTTATGCCGCAGTGAGGGACGCGAGTCTCGGGGTGTGGCGCCGCGCCAAGCTGCCTGCGCATGTATGGTTTATCGTCGAAACATCCGCGAGCATGGCTGTTCCCGAAGACAATCGCATCGGCCGGGTCGCAAGGCTTATTGATGAGATCTGCGATCATATGCACGAGCGAGACACGGTAGGGCTAATCACAATCGATGCCAGTGCGACCACGGCAATGCAGCCAGTTTTTGTTCGTGAAGCCAGGCATAGGATTCGGGAGCTCTTAGCTTCCTTAGAGCCTCGCGGAGGTGTCGCTCTGATCGAGCAGTTGCCTGGCATTTACCAAGAAGTCGTTCGACAAGCCCGTCCGCAAAGACTGCACGCGGTTGTGTTGTGTGGAACGGGCTTTGACGCTCTGAGTGAGGAAGCGGTCGGATACGCCGTGGGCCAGATGCGTAGAATTCAAACAGAAAGCCCTGGTGAAATTCCGGTTTTTAGCGTCGGGTTAACATCGGGCGCGGAACTTGATATCCTCCGACGCTTGAGTAACGCCACTGGCGGCAGGCCCTATTTTTTACAAGACAATAACGTGGAGCGATTGGCTCGCGAACTCAGCGCATTCTGGTGAACTCACGGAACGCCCTCAGCTACTTTGGGATGGGGATTGGGTTCACATATCACGGACAAACGCCCGCCAGACTCGGCGTTTTGCCATGGGCAAAACCCGCGTGTTCTGATTCAAAAATCGTATGAGCCCCAAGATGTGGTATCAGCGATGTATGGCCTTGGGCCGACGTCGATCTAGCGTTGTTGTTTGGGTAATTTTGCTGACCGTCTTAGCCGGCCTATTATTTTTCTTGAGCCTAGCCGACAATCCATGGGAGCATGGTCTAGAGTCCTTGCCAGAAAAGCCAGCTGTCAAGCATCACATTGTTTCCGGCTTGTTCTGGGCGGCTTGGCTCAATGTGGGGATTATCTTGACATTGCTGCTTAGCTCCTGCGTTTGGTTGCGGACGCAGGTCAAGGCCATCGCTCGGGTGACGCCCCCGAGACACGTACGGGTCGCTTTTTGGATTGCGGTTGCGTTCGCCGTTTTGGTCGGCGCTTGGCTAGGGCACGCTCGATTGAATCATAGCTTGTGGGGAAATGAAGAACACACATTCCGCTCGTTTCTTGATGGTCAATGGGAATGGTGGGCACCAGAGGAGGGGCCGGATGAATTGATTTATGTGCAACATGACTGGAGGCGAGCCTTCTTTGGATATGTGAATCCCAATAATCA
>DAIRSW010000172.1:0-5306 GCA_036804205.1 Verrucomicrobiia bacterium
GAAGAGCTTCGCGGCTAGCGCGGGTGCTGGATACCAAGTTTGCCCCCACCGGGACGAGCCCGGTGAAAGAACACTCGCTGCTTCGGCTGACGGACTTCTCCGCAGGGACGAGCCGGTCGAAGCGGTCACGCTTTAGCGTAGACTCGGTTTCCCGTTATTGATTGACGATTGAGGATTTTTGATTTACTCACTCGTCACGGGCTTTAGGCCGGGTTAGCTTCGGTGAGCTGGGAGCCTTGGGGCCTGGTCTGCTTGGCTTGATTGGCTCGGCGTAGTCGGGCGATGTCGACCTGAATCAAAATAGAGCAAGTGAAGGCGATGATGAAGAAGATCACAAAAACTCCTAGCATGCCTTGGTAACCACCACTGGCTTCCCGGATGGTCGCCGCGATTTGTGGCCCGACCAATCCGGCTGCCGCCCAGGCTGTGAGCAGGTTTCCGTGAATGGCCGCAAGTCTGCGGGTGCCGAATACATCACCAATGTAAGCCGGGATGGAGGCGAATCCACCGCCGTAACAGGTCATGATGAGGAAGATGACCAATTGAAAAAGTAGCTCGTGAGTAAGGTGCGGCAGCGCCAGGAAGGCCACGATCTGGATACCGAAAAAGATGGTGTAAATCATGGGACGCCCCAAGTAATCACTGAGCGACGCCCAGCCAATACGTCCGAGTCCATTAAACAGACCCATAAGCCCGACCATGGTGGCGGCAGTTACGGTGGTGAGTCCGGCCACTTCTTGGGCCATGGGCGAGGCGACGGAGATGATGGCGATGCCACAGGTGATGTTGATGAAAAGCATCACCCACAGAAAATAGAAGCGTAGCGTTTTGAGCGCCTGCCAGTTATCGAGGTCGGCCAGGTCTTGCCTAGGTTTTTCTTGACCGTTCTGAATCCGGGTTTTCATGGCCTCAGGCATCCAACCGACCGGGGGCGCTTGCAAAATGCGGGCGGAGAAGGTCATGAGTGTGCCATACAAAGCTGCCAAGCCAAAAAACGTCATGGGAATGCCCACGAGAATGATGAGCTGTTGAGTCAGGCTTCCGGCTAAGAGCGAGCCGAAGCCGAAACCCATAATAGCAAGGCCAGTGGCTAAACCTCGGCGGTCCGGAAACCATTTCACCAAGGTGCTGACCGGAGTGATGTAGCCAATCCCAATACCGGTGCCGGCGACCACGCCATAACCGATATAAAAAAGCGGAAGCCAGGCCAAGTGAACGGCAAGCCCGGCCAGGAGCAGGCCGGAAATAAAAAGGACCGCGGAAAGTAAGCCACTTTTTCTTGGACCAATCTTTTCTACGGTAGGACCGAGAAAAGAAGCCGACAGACCCAAAAACAAAATGGCTAGGCTGAAGGCCCAAGCGATCTGAGTGGAATCCCAGCCAAGCGATTCTGTAAGTGGCAGGGAAAAGACTGAGTAGGCGTAGATGGAACCGATAGAGATATGGATCCCCACGGCGGCGGCGGCTATGAGCCAACGATTTTTTACGGTCGACGCCGGCGGCGGGGTTGGATCAGTAGATGCAGATGCTGGGGTCAAGGCTGAAAAAGGGGGGATTAAGTGGTGGACAGATGAAACTCCGCAAAGAGGGCTCGGGCTCGGTCGACATCACCTTCGTTGGCGGCGGGAGTGTTGCCGAGGGCATAGGCCAAACCGAGTTTGGCATATTTGGCTTCGCCCATTTTGTGAAAGGGCAAGATTTCGATACGCTCGACATTGCTGAGTTCTGAGATGAGCCCGGCGAGGCCTCGAATGTTGTTGGGATCATCGGTGAGACCAGGCACCAGGACAAAACGGATCCAAACCGGTTTCCCGAGTTGATCAAGACGACGTGCGAAGTCGAGGGTCGGTTGAAGATCCACCCCAGTGACCTTTTTGTAGAGGCTTGGCTCGGAGCTTTTGATGTCGAGTAGAACCAGGTCGGTCGCTTCGAGCAGTGCATCGCTGGCCTTATTACCGAGATAACCGGAGGTGTCGAGAGCGGTGTGGAGATCGTGTTTTTTTGCTTCGGCCAGAAGGGCATGGGTGAAGCGAGGTTGAGCCAACGGTTCGCCGCCGCTGAGCGTCAGGCCACCGCGTCGTAAAAAGTTTTTGTAGCGCAACACATCAGCAATCACTTCCTCGGCGCTCTGTCTTTTAGCAAAACGCATAAAACGAGTGTCGGGGTTGTGACAGTATTGACACGCCAACGGGCAGCCTGGGAGAAACACCACGTAACGCATGCCCGGCCCGTCCACCGAGCCGCAGGTTTCTACCGAGTGCACATAGCCCACGGTGGATGCGGGTGGCGCGACCAAGTGGTCGGCGTCGCCAGCGGCTGGGGCTACAAGCACTGCGACGGGCGCGAGGGGCGGTGGGATGGGATGATTTGGGCAAAGCATGAGATTTCGGGAGCGGGAACGATCCGCGATGGTCTGGATCTCGGATCGTGCGAGCTAGCAGATTTCGTGGAAGGTGCGTTTGATCACGTCGAGCTGCTGTTCGCGACTCAGCTTGATAAAGTTCACCGCGTAGCCCGAAACACGAAGAGTGAGCTGAGGGTATTGCTCAGGGTGCTCCATGGCATCGAGCAGGGTTTCTTTATCGAAAACATTGACGTTGATGTGATGTCCCATTTCCGCGAAATAGCCGTCGAGCAGCGAGACCAGGTTTTCGATTCGATCTTGCGGGGTGCGGCCCAGAGCTTTAGGTAGAATGCTAAAGGTATAAGAAATGCCGTCCAAACTTTTGTCATAGGGCAATTTGGCGACCGAAGCCATACTGGCTACCGCACCTTGATGGTCGCGGCCGTGCATGGGGTTGGCACCGGGAGCAAACGGTTCGCCCAGCTTGCGTCCGTCTGGGGTTGAGCCGGTTTTTTTACCATAGACCACGTTCGAAGTGATGGTGAGAACGGATTGGGTGGCGACGGCGTTGCGGTAAGTGGGTTGCGCGGCCAGTTTTTCCATAAAGCGCGTGACCAACTCACGAGCGATGACATCGGCGCGCTCATCGTTGTTGCCGAATGCCGGGTAATCGCCTTCCACCTGATAATCGATGGCGAGGCCATTCTCATTGCGGAGGACTTTCACCCGCGCGTGTTTGACGGCGGAAAGCGAGTCTGTGGCCACCGAAAGACCGGCGATGCCACAAGCGAGCGTGCGCAAGATTTCACGGTCGTGAAGCGCCATCATCATATGCTCCGGCGAATAGCGGTCGTGCATGTAATGGATCATGTTGAGGGCTTTCACGTAGGTGGAAGCCAGCCAATCCATCATGTGATCAAAACGAGTCTGCAAATCTTCGAGTTCCAAATAGTCCCCTTGGAAAGGCGGAAAAGCGGGAGCGATCTGATCCCCGCTGATTTCATCGCGACCGCCGTTGATCCCATAAAGCATGGCTTTGGCCAGGTTCGCGCGTGCTCCAAAAAACTGCATCTGTTTGCCGATCCGCATGGCCGACACACAGCAGGCGATGCCATAGTCATCACCCCAGTGCGAGCGCATGAGGTCATCGTTTTCGTATTGAATGGCGCTGGTTTCGATGGAAACCTGGGCGCAGAATTTTTTGAAATTCTCAGGCAAGTGCTCGGCCCAAAGCACAGTCAGGTTTGGCTCAGGCGCAGGCCCGAGGTTGTAGAGAGTGTGCAGAAAACGGAAGCTCGACTTCGTTACCAAAGGACGTCCATCTTCGCTCACACCACCGATGCTTTCGGTGACCCAGGTGGGATCGCCGGAAAACAGCTGGTCATAGTCCGGGGTGCGAATAAATCGTATCAATCGCATTTTCATCACCAGATGATCGATCAATTCCTGCGCTTCTTCTTCGTTCAGGCGACCTTCGTTGAGATCCCGTTCGATGTAGATATCGAAAAAGGTGGAGGTACGACCAAAAGACATGGCCGCTCCATTCTGTTCTTTCACCGCAGCAAGGTAACCGAAGTAAGTCCATTGGATAGCTTCTTGGGCGTTGGTTGCGGGGTTAGAAATATCAAAGCCATAGCGTGAGGCCATGCGTTTGAGAGCTTGCAGGGCGCGAACTTGGTCGGCCAATTCTTCACGTTGCCGCACCCATTCTTCCGTGAACGCAGAGCGCTCGATGGAAGCATGTTCGCTGCGACGTTCTTCGATAAGGCGATCGACCCCGTATAGAGCAATGCGCCGATAATCTCCAATGATCCGTCCGCGACCGTAGCCATCCGGCAAACCAGTGACGATGCCACATTTCCGGGCCTTGAGAATTTCTTTAGTGTAGACATCAAAAACCCCGTCGTTATGGGTTTTGCGATGTTTATCAAAAATTTCGGCGGTGCTGGCAGCCATGGCGCGGCCATGGGCTTCGAGAGCCTTTTGCGCAATACGCACGCCACCGTAGGGCAGCATACCACGTTTGAGTGGGGCATCGGTTTGAAGGCCCACGATGGTTTCGAGGGTTTTATTGATGTAACCCGCAGGATGCGAATCCACTTGGGAAACAATCGTAGTATCGGCATCCAGCACCCCGCCGGCAGCCCGTTCTTGAGCAAGGAGATTGGTGACACGCTCCTGCAATTGTTCGGTGCGAGCCGTGGGTTCGGAAAGAAACTCGTGATCCCCGGAGTAGGGGGTAAAATTGCGTTGAATAAAATCTCGAACATCAACGGTATCTTGCCACGGCCCAGGAGAAAAAGAGCGCCAAGGTTCAAGTGGCAAGTCGGCAGTTTGACGATGGGCCGCACCGGAAGGAGTGGCGGCTGGATGGGGAACGGCAATGGGCGACGGCGGAACAAGCATATTCATAATTGGAGTGGTTAGTCCATTATACCAAACCTTTCGAGCCCACGCAAGAGAAAGTCGAAAATCCGCAAGAAAAAAGCATCGGCCCTGAGGTCGAACCATGTTGTTTCGAGAGCTTTGGGCACAAAAAAGCCTCACATTTTGCAATGTGAGGCTTTTTTAAGAGAATTTTTGTTGATCCTTAAGAAACAACAGCCCTGCGACTCTTGCGGCGCATATAAGCGAGTCCAGCAAGACCAAAAACTAGGAAGGCAACAGTCGATGGTTCTGGAATCACCGTTACGGAGGCAGATTGAAAAACATTACCGGGCGCACCGGATCCAACGATCGCTGTCGTTCCACTCGCCCCAGGATTTATATTAATCGGAATGATTTATGAGGCATTAACTACCGTCCAAGACGAATTACTAAATAGGATCCATTCATGAGTTCCCACTCCTCGATTGGTAAAGCCCCAGACATACAGTAAACTCCCATTTTCAAAAGGACTGTCATTATTAATCCATTCTCCACTTCCCGAAAAACCGAAGTCGCCTCCATCATCGACCCACTG
>DAIRSW010000173.1:0-5233 GCA_036804205.1 Verrucomicrobiia bacterium
GCCATTGAAGCCTACCGCTCGCGTCACCGCCGTTATGGAGCCCTCTGAAACTCAGTTAATTCTTATTGTCGATCCCGAGGTGGACTTTCTCGACTGGGCGCGAGGCCAGTTGGAGTCGACCAGTACCCGCGTGATGATTACAAGCAACGCGGAGGATGGGTGGGCTTTGTGGCTTGAGCATCGACCGGATTTGTTGCTGGCAGAAATCCACATCGCGCCATTCAGCGGCCTGGAGTTGCTCAAGCGGGTGCGGGAAAAAGATCCTAACGCAATGGTGGTGCTTTCGAGCGCATTTTCCACCACGCAATCGGTGATTGAATCGATGAAGCTTGGGGCCTTCGATTATTTGCGTAAGGAGTCCATTCCGTTCTCGTTCAAAATGGTGATCGACTCGGCGCTGCGCGCTCGGGAAGAGACCAAAAAAGCGACCGCTTTTAAACCTCAGCTCACTGTTGAACAGCATCAGGACTCCATCGTTGGCAAGTCCGAGGCCATGCAGGAGGTTTTTAAGATGGTCGGGCGCGTGGCACACTCCGACTCGCCAGTTTTGATTACCGGCGAAAGCGGTTCCGGCAAGGAGCTGGTGGCTCGAGCGATCCATAGCTATAGCCACCGGTCGCATCGGGATTTTGTAGCGATCAACTGTGCTGCCATTCCCGAAACCCTTTTGGAATCGGAGTTGTTCGGCCATGAAAAAGGGGCTTTTACTGGCGCGGTTTCGCAGCGTATCGGCCGGTTCGAGCAGAGCAATGGGGGCACTTTGTTTCTTGATGAGATAGGTGATCTGCCGCTGGCGGTTCAGGGAAAGTTGTTGCGCGTTTTGCAGGAGAGCGAGTTTTGCCGTTTGGGAGGCAATCAAAACATAAAGACCGATGTCCGGATTGTGGCGGCCACCAATAAAAACTTGGAGCAGGAAGTCGCCAACAAAACATTCCGCGAAGATTTGTTCTACCGACTCAACGTGGTGCCGATTAAGCTGCCTCCGTTGCGGCAGCGGCTTGATGATATTCGCTTGCTGGCGGAATATTTTCTACAAAAGATCAGCGCTCAGAAGAGACTGCCGAAGCTCAAGCTTTCTGAGGAGGCGGTCCAAGTGTTGGAGCGTCATGCCTGGCCGGGTAATGTGCGCGAGCTTGAAAACACTTTGCAAAGGGCGTGTGTGTTGGCGACAACCGACTTTTTGTTGCCTAAAGATTTGCCGTTGAGCTCTGCGGCAGTGGCTGAGGATGGTGGGGAATCGAAGACCAACGAGCGAGAGCTTGCAGCTTCCGAAAATGGATCGGCTTTGGAGCCAACTCCCTCCCCCATCGTAGTGCCGGTGCAGGATGTGCAAGGTTTGACGCCGGAGAAAGCGATCGACTATTTGTTAGATGTGGCATGCGCAGACCCGGATGCAGAATTGTTACCGTGGGTTGAGCAGCGGTTTACGCTCCTGGCGATGCGTCGAACAAAAGGCAATCAGATTCGTGCAGCTAAACTTCTGGGGGTGAGCCGGGCGACACTGCGCAAGCGCTTAGAGCGGTTTCAGATCGATCGTGCCACTCTGGATAGCAAGTCGTAGGCCGGTCGGATCCGGCGGCCCAAAAGGATTCACCAACCCGATTACGCTGAGAAAATCCAACTTATGCCAAGACTTAGTATCGAAAAGAGTATCAACCCGCCCGTCGCTGACGTTTAGCGGCGTTCAACAATCCGGACGACATCGTGCAATTGGACGGTGCCGACCCTTGGCGGGGGGTCTGGGCTTCGAACGACTTGCAGGTGGGTGGCAAGTTGGTGTTGCGCAATTAAGCCAGCCGATGCCCGATAACGCGAGGGTGTCTACCAGTGAGAATATCCTAGCGGAGCACATGGATCATTTGTTGAGAAATCAGGACAGCCAGCTTCGCGGCCTTTGATCGTTATCGCGTATAACTTTATTGATTTCTGGTTTGCTCCGAGCTTTCTTGATTTCCGCGGGCAAGGGTTGTCTTTGTCTTTCATTCATTTAACACTTTTTTAGTCGTATGCGTTTTGCCATATTTGGCGACATCCACGCCAACCTCGAAGCGCTTCAGCGCGTTCTCGAGGACGCCAAGGAACAAGAATGCACCCACTTTGTGTGCATCGGAGACATCGTTGGATACAACGCCAACCCCCAGGAATGCCTTAAAGTGGTGCGGGATTTAAATTGTCCCGTGGTGAAGGGCAATCACGATGAACAAGCGAGTCGATCCACTTCACTGGATGGGTTCAACCCGTTAGCCGAAGAGGCACTCTCTTGGACGCGATCCATGCTCACTGAGGATGAGCGCAAATGGCTGCATGACTTAAGACTGGTCCGTCAGGTTCGGGACTTCACCATCGTGCATGCTACGCTCGATACTCCTCATAAGTGGGGTTACGTATTTAATCAGTTAGACGCAGCGGCTTCGTTTAGTTATCAGCACACTGCGGTATGCTTTTTTGGGCACACCCATTCCCCAAGAGCTTTTATCCGGGATGGCAGTGTTTTTAGCATGCCTTTGGAAAAGTTGAGGCTCGAAATGGGAAAAAAATACTTCATTAATGTTGGCAGCGTTGGCCAACCACGCGACGGGGATTGGCGAGCTTCTTATGTGATTTATCACACCGCCCAAAATTATGTGCAGCTAAGGCGCTTAGAATATGATATCGACACGGCTGCCCAAAAAATTCTTGATGCCGGCCTCCCCACACGCCTGGCTGAGCGTCTTCGCATGGGCAAATAGCTCCGCCTGGGTCGAAGGGTAAAGTCGTTTGAGCCCTTAGGCTGTTTTCTTGTATTCGCGTCTGCATCGTGGCTTATCGATCTGTTTTATTCATCAAACCCAGCTCCATGGGCGATGTCATCCATGCTTTGCCCACTCTTGCCGCGGTAAAAAATCATTGGCCGTCCAGCAAAATTTATTGGGTGGTGAATCCGGAATGGGAACCACTTTTGCCCAAGCCACCTTTTTTGGAGTCCGTGGTGATTTTCCCTCGAAATCAAATGCGAGGACTCCATGGTCCCGGTCGCTTTTGGAGCTTTTTGCACGGGCTACGAAAGCTGCAGCCTGAGGCGACGCTTGATTTGCAAGGACTCTTTCGCAGTGGATTGATGACCTTGGCCAGCGGGGCAAGTGTGCGAGTAGGCTTTCAGAAAGCCCGAGAGGCCGCGTGGTTATTTTACCAGATCAAAGTGCGGAACGGAGCTTTTTTGCATGCGGTCTACAGAAACTTGCAAATGCTCGAACCTCTGGGCATCCCGCTGCCTGGAAATCTGTCCTACCCCATGGCGGGTGGCGAACCGGTGGAAGGCTTGCCGGAAAACTACGTCGTCATACACCCTTTCGCACGAGGTGATGGTAAGAGCCTGCCCTCCTCGGTCGCCAATGGGCTTGTGGAGGAACTTCAGCCAAAAATACCCGTCGTTTTGGTGGGGAAAGCAGACGAGCACGACTTTGAGACTCCAAAAAATGGTCTGTGTTTGGTCAATCGTTGTTCGTTGCCCCAGCTCATCTCAGTCATGCGCGGAGCCGCTGCGGTGGTGAGTGCTGATAGTGGGCCTATGCACCTCGCTGCGGCGGTGCAGCCGAAGGTCTTGGGCTTGCACACCTGGTCCGACCCGGCCTTGGTGGGGCCCTGCCGCCCTGAAGCCACTGTTTTAAAAGGCGGAAAGATTTACGCCATGCGAGATATACTCGCGGGCCAAGTCGTTCCGAGGTCGACACGTTTGGTCAGCAAGGCAGACTTACCACTGATTTTAAATCAGCTCGAAAGTTACTTGATCCCTGCGACTGAACTCGCCTAAGGTCAGGCACAACATCGTTACTAAGTTATTTCATGAACATCCACGAATACCAAGCTAGAGAATTGCTCGAACAATTTCATGCAGCAACATCCCCTGGAAAAGTTGCTGCTTCGACAGAAGAAGCTCAGGCCGCCACAAAGCTTTTGGAAGGCAAACCCGTTGTCGTCAAGGCGCAAATCCATGCTGGCGGACGGGGCAAGGGCTCATTCACCAACGGATTCCAAGGCGGGGTGCATGTTTGCGACACTCCGGAAAAAGCAGTGGAGATTGCAGGCAAGATGCTCGGCCAAACTCTGGTCACCCATCAAACTGGTCCGGAGGGTCGCTTGGTGCGCCGCGTTCTATTAGCTGAGGCGGTCGAAATTGAGAGGGAACTTTATTTTGCCATTCTTATCGACCGCGCTCTCGGCACGCCCGTGGTCGTTGCAAGCACCGAAGGTGGGATGGATATTGAGGCGGTCGCTGACAAAACGCCGGAAAAGATTTTTCGGGTTGCCATTCCAGCGGGTCTAGGCCTTCAGCCTTTTCAAGCCCGAGCCATCGCCAAAGACCTTGGCTTGGACGGCAAACTTCTTGGGGCTGCCGCCGATTTGTTCCTCAAGCTCGCGAAACTCTTTATGGAGTGCGATGCCTCAATGGTGGAGATCAATCCTTTGGTGGTGAGTAAAGACCAACGCGTGTTGGCTTTGGACGCCAAGCTGAACTTCGACGACAATGCGCTCTACCGTCAGCCTGGGATTCTTGCGATGCGCGATCCAGAAGAAGAAGATCCTCGAGAGGTCGAAGCGTCAAAATATCACCTTAACTACATCGGCCTGGATGGGTCCATCGCATGCATGGTGAACGGTGCTGGCTTGGCGATGGCCACCATGGACATTATTCACATGTTCGGAGGGAACCCGGCGAACTTTTTGGATGTGGGGGGTGGAGCTTCTGAGGAGCAGGTGACTGAGGCCTTCAAGATTTTGACCGCTGACCCAAAGGTGAAAGCCATCTTGGTGAATATCTTTGGTGGCATCATGAAATGTGACGTGATTGCCCAAGGCATCATCAACGCGGCACGAACCGTGCAACTTCAAGTGCCCTTAGTAGTTCGTCTGGAAGGCACCAATGTCGAGGCGGGTCGCCAGCTTCTTGCGGAGTCCGGTTTAAAGATGGAGACGGCTTCAAGTCTTGCCGAAGCAGCTCAAAAAGCTGTCGCGGCAGTGCAGTAGCGGTTTTGGTCAACATGGTCGATACCCATCAGGCTTCAAGCAATCTGCAAAACCCTTGGCAGCTGAACGGTTCTTCGCACGCTTGCCGCTTGCGTGTGCCAAAAGTTTTTGCTTTTTTTCTGGCATCAAAGCATTTCTCTTACTAATATAAATCCTCAGCGAATGCGCGAACACGCTTCGTCAGACTCTTATTTGCTTGCTTTCCAGAAAACAAAGGTCTCAACTTCCG
>DAIRSW010000174.1:0-5211 GCA_036804205.1 Verrucomicrobiia bacterium
CCTGGCCAAGCCTTCTCTGTGTCTCGGTGTTCTCCAGCGAAGCGGGTGGTTTAATTTTTTACCACGGAGACACGGAGGCACGGAGGTTTGGCAGGAAATGGACGAGTATGGTTTGGCGCTTGCTTCAGACGTAATCATCCGCTCGGTTGAGGAAAGCGATTTATCCAGAACTTACAGCATGTATGAAGACCCTTTTTACCGCTTTCTTTTTGTTCGTCTCGGCTTCCGCTCTCTGTGAAGCTCAGGTAGGCCTGGACGGGGCAAGTGTGCTTGATGCCGTTACGGCAGAGCATGCCAGGGCGGATGAGGGGTCGCTTCCGCTAGAGTCAGGCATTCAGAGGGCAACAGTGAAGGTGGCAGCGGTGCAGGCGCATTCGCGATTTAATGATGTCGCGGCGAATCACGAGAAATTTCTCAATCTTGCCGATGAGGCAGCAAGAAATGGAGCAGGGATCGTCGTGTTGCCAGAGGCTGCGCTGACGGGATACATGGGGGATGGGTTGCTCAAGCGATGGCAGATTCCTAAGGAAGTGTCGGGTGAAGGGGTGCGCGAGGTGGATCCGGCCGAATCCGCCCTGACGGTTGACTCGCCGGTTTTGCGGGAGTTTTCTAATCTCGCGATGCTATCCGGGATCTACCTCTCGGTGCCGTTTTTGGAGTTGGATCGCAAGACCGGTCGTTATTACAACACGGTGGTGGTGTTTGATCCGCTCGGCAATAGGGCATTGCACTATCGCAAGCATGATGCATGGGTGCCGGGCGACGGCGGGTGGATGACGGCGGGAAACCTCGGACGACCGGTGCTTGATACGCCATTTGGCCGAATCGGCTGCCTGATCTGCTTTGATATTCATAACCAAGCCGAGCCCATGGCGGACCTGGGGATCGATATCTTGCTTTATTCGATTGCCTGGGTGGACGCGGAAGGCAGTGATTGGTTCGATCACGCCCTGCCGGACATCGCCAACAAACAGGGGTTTGATATCGTGGCGGCGAATTGGGCACTGGCGGAAAATGAAGATGAGGTGAGTTGGCACGGTCACGGACAGTCGCGAGTTATCACCCGTTCCGGAGCGGTGTTGGCGAGTGCGGGCGGCGATCGTGGCGACCTGATCGTATACGCCGACTTGCCCGTCCGGCTGGAGGAGGGGGAGCGGTAGCGGCGCATCCGTGGCCAACTCTAGCTGTTATGGCCGCTACAACCTCAACCCACATCTGCTGGGCACGACGTCCGAATGAGATTCTACAACACTAGTATACAAAAACTATGAGCTTTCGAGATCTGAAATTTCTTGTTCCCTTGGCGGCGGTTTTGGCGGGGGCTTTGCTGGTCTTCGACCGAGTGGTGTTTCACGCGATCGAAATGGATGTGGTGTCATTGACGTTGCTTGCCATGACCTTGGTTTTTGGTGCGGCTGCGTTTTCCAGCCGCTGGCGGTTTCGTTTCCGTTGGGTGGCTCTCATAGTGGCGGTGCTTAGTGGAGTGGTTTTGCTGTGTCTCGCGGTATTGTGCGTGGCTAATTGGCCGATGAGGGAGGACAAGCCGGAGTTGTGGCTCAAAGGCCCAGAGATCGATGCTGAAGAGCAGGTGGCGTGGCGAGTCCTGTTGCCAAACGATCCCGCAATCTTGGCATCCATGGAACGGGCCGTTCCCCACGCAGATTTGTTGAGTGGTGAGTATGGGGAAGAAGCTACTCGGGAGTTAGCTCGGGTTGAGCCGGTAGTGGAAGCATTCTGGGACAGCATGGCCAGTAGTAGCCACTCGCCGGAGCTTGCCACAGAATATGAATCCGGAGATAGACTACCACATTTGATCGAGCTTCGGCATTGCGTGCAAGTGGAGGTGGCCTCGATCATGGTGTTGGCCGAGGAGGATCTTGAAAATGCGGTGGAACGCTCCACGCGTTTGGTGCGTGCTATCCGCCGGGGCCTGAACGGAGAACAAAGCTTGATCGGCCTGATGGTGCTAGCGGCATGCGGTGATCTGGCCGGGCAAGCCTTATTTAAGTGCATCATAAAAACAGAAGAGGGAGCTCCAGAGTCGGCGCTGCTCGAACTGATGGAGATATCCAAGTCCTTTTCACACATCCCTTTGAAGGGATTTGAGAGCGAACTGGTCTTTTTTGAAACAGAATTATGGAAAGCTTCAACCACGCGTACGGGAGCTTGGCCATTTTTTTCTGCATATGAAACCCTTGAGTTATTTCAAATGCGCTTTTCAAGGATTTCACAAGCCTCGTCTTTGTCTGAGATGCAGCAGATCGGAGAGGAGCCGGTGAGGTTCGGTTTGCGAAACCCAGCCGGAATACAGTTGGCTCCGATAGGCGGAGCAATGTGGAGAGCGGCTGGCCGGACAAGCATCTATGAAGCAAGAAGTCTAGCGTGGCTGCAAATGCTGGGTGTTCGTGTGGATCAGGTGAACCCGGTGACAGGCCTACCTTTCCCTGAGGAGACTGAGGGAAGGATCGATCTTTTAGAGGGCGTGGATGCTGAGACCCGGCTCAATTTGGAGAAAGGGTATTGGTCGGACATATTCATCGTGAAGCGAGAGGGCTAAGTGCTTCGCACAACGGCATCATGCTGGGGTTTCGGAATGAATTTGCTATAAAAACAGATTTGGTCCATTTGTCAGGTCCATCAACCATGCTTTGCCTCAGACCATGTGAACGGTTGGGTTTTCGAGGACGCGGTCGGAGCTTGCATGCCGGACTAAGACCATGCCGGACTAAGACCATGCCATTAGCACAAGTAAGACGTCCGCCCCCAGCAGATGTGGAGCTCGTGGGTTCCGGTGGAGTCACTTACCTCGCCAAGCCAACTCCCCTGGGTCCCGTTGCAGCATACAGTGGCAAGGCAACACAGCCAATATGGGCGAAGCAAATTTATGTTATTCTTTATGACACGAGTATGACAGAGATGTCCGGGATGTCTTCAGGAAGTCTCGCCAGAATAAAATTATGAGCGCACACATGTGCGGTTAGAAGTGTCTTTTCCTAAGGCTGTTCCGGACGTCCGTGTTGGCTTTCTAAGCCAAATATATTGGGGCCGCACAAGTGTGCGACTTTCAGGGGGTGACAACTCTCTCCCTGTTTGAGAGTTTCTTGCCTGACTTTCCAAGCAGGGAGAGTCGCTTCCCCCAAAACATATGAAAAAATTCCCCCGATTGTTTGTCGTGTGGTGTTCTCTCCTGAGCATTGCTTCCGTTGTTTGCGCGAACGTTAACGAATACCCCTACGAGCCTCTTGGCTTTCGGGTTCCATACACAGATTCCTCTAAAATTACTCCGGCCGATTGGGTTGGCCCCGACGGAATTGTTTACCCAAAGTTAGATCATGTTGGATCAGACCTGAACACCAGCGGTTGGGCTGTTGTTCCTGTTACTGATGGGTCTTTTGACCAGCCGGTTGATGGCGACATCACCGAAGAATTGCGGCGTGCCATTTGGCATGCAGGCACGACTTATCCCAATGGAGCTATTCTCCGTATTCCTGCCGGGACCTTTCAGATCAGTGAGCCTGTCCGTATGTTGTTCAATAATCAGGTGATCGAAGGTGCTGGCCGGAGCGGATCAAACAAAACCCACATCGAATTCACCCTGCCCACCAAGGTGAGTCTGTGGCCAAAAGTTAACGGCTCAACGTCAACGACCTGGTCATGGAAAGCGAATTTGAACGACGGAGCCTGGGACACAAACTTTAATCCAACGGCTCCCGGAGCGCCGAAAATATTCGTCACTTCCTACGACGGAAAGCTGATCGCTGACAGCGAAGTGGTTGTTGTAGGTGATCCAGTTTATCAATGGCAGACCAGTGATCTTTTATGGAAACACAGTTTTGTCAGCCGAGCAGCTGCAGATCGCAGGCAAAACCGTGCAGATCAACAGCGGAGCCAATGTCACCATTGTGAATCCGAATGGTCTGAGTGTTTTTACAGATAACCCCAACTTTAATACGGGAACGTTTGGTGATTTTACAGACGGTATATACCCTATTGAGGACATAAGCACTAGTTCTTTCGGCTCTCGCCCAGGGTTTTGACCATTCTTGATTTGAGGACTGCCTTTCATAAAGCCTAGCAGGACGCTCTCGCAAAGGCAGATCAACCAGCAAGCATCCGCTTGCTGAGGAGCCCACCGGGGCGCACAGTGCGGGGTGAGTGTTTTCCTGCACCATTTTTCACACCTGATTGTTGACTCGCTGGTTTGGTTGTTGCTAGGGATTTTGGCTGGGGCGGCTTGCCAACGCTATATCCGACAGGAATGGGTAGAACGGTATGTCGGCGGGGGTGGGTCATCGGTTTTCACCGCCGCGCTGAGCGGAGCGCTTCTTCCCGGTTGCTCCATGTCGGTGATTCCTTTGGCGCTCGGTCTGCGAAGCAAAGGCGGCGCGTTGGGCAGCATGGCGGCATTTATTTTGATCGCTCCCATGATCAGCCCCCACACGGTTTTTTATTCGTGGGCTTTGCTGGGATGGGAAGCCACGGTTTTTAAGACGATTACCCCATTTTTTATCGCTCTACCGCTGGGCTGGCTTTTAAATTCTTTGGAACAAAAAGGAGCAGCCGGCTTTGCGCTCAAGCAAACGGAAACGCCAGCATCGGATTCGTGTTGTCACACCCCGGCTGCCCCGAGCTACTGGCAGATGGTGCTCGCTCTGATCGTCCAAATCGCCCCCTACTACTTAGGCGCACTGGCTTTGGCTGCTGCTGCTTCAGCGATCTGGGGAGAAAATGCTTTGGCCGGATTTTTAGGAGACGAGACGCAGTGGTCAAGTT
Source organism: Verrucomicrobiia bacterium (assembly GCA_036804205.1). Classification (GTDB taxonomy): domain Bacteria; phylum Verrucomicrobiota; class Verrucomicrobiia; order Chthoniobacterales; family CALDSX01; genus DAIRSW01. The sequence continues at coordinate 4,774 of DAIRSW010000174.1, forward strand.
ACCTCATTTCAGCGTTGGTGGCGATTCCGGTTTATGTTTGTGATGGGGGCTCGATTCCGCTCGCTGCGGCAATGCAAAACCTTGCGGCTGCTTGGGGACCGACTATGACGTTTCTTTTGGCTGCCGAGACCACCTGCATTCCCACCATCATGATGGCCCCAAAGATCATCGGTCTTGGCGCGACGGTCTTGTATGTCTTGTGCGGATTTATTCTTAGCGTTGGCGGAGGATGGCTTTTTTACGTGTTGCTCTCGCTTTAAACAATCGTTTTGACCACTGACCGGGTTGATGTCGGGGATGATCACGGTTACCGCTTTTGATCCGTCTACAGCTCATCCACAACTTGGTTCAATCGCCCGGCATCGTAGTGGTAACTTTGCTAAAGCCGTGACTCCAACAAAAACGGTCGCCGAGCAAAATGGTAACGTTACCAAAATG
>DAIRSW010000175.1:0-5143 GCA_036804205.1 Verrucomicrobiia bacterium
CAATTTGTTAGGGGTGGGTTTGGGGGTGTGGGCCGTTTGGACCGAAATTCGTTCCGAATTCCGCTACACGCCTGCAGGGCTTTCCGGGATGCGTCCTTTTTCTTGGCGTCTTAGCGTCTTGAGAGGAGCGGGCGTGAGTTTATCGGATTCGTGGATGGTGACTGGGCAGGGTTCGGTGTTTGAGCTCGGACGGAGCCTCGCCCTCCCGGGACATTTGATCCCCCAATTTGTTAGGGGCGGGTTTTGGGTGCGGGAGTCGCCTGGACCGAAATTCGTTCCGAATTCCGCTACATACCTGCAGCGCTTTTGCGGGTTGAGTCCTTTTTCTTCGCGTCTTCGCGTCTTGAGCGGAGCGGGCGTGAGTTTATTGGGTTCGTCGATGGTGACGGGGGCAGGGGTCGGTGTTTAAGCTCGGGCGGAGCCTCGCCCTACGGTGTCCATAAAGGAGTTTTGCAGATTGTTAACTTATCGGCAGCAAAAAGCAATCTCAGATAATCCGGGAATGTGTCCGCGCCGAAGAGAAGTCGACGGGATTTTTTCTTGCATGTTTGACTGAGGGCACTCTTTTGTTTCGAGTCCAAAACGCTCGCCGCCAACGTTTCCCCTGCGGACCGTATCAGCTTATGCATCAACACATTAAACTTTATATTCCTGGCCCCGTCGAAGTTTCCGAAAAAACTTTTCGCGCCTTCTGCCGCCCGATGATCGGTCATCGAGGCCAAGGCTTTAAGGATCTTTATGCCAGAATACAACCACGCTTGCAGGAGTTGTTTATGACCAGTCACCCGGTCTTCTTATCAACCTCTTCCGCATGGGGTGTGATGGAAGCCGCGGTCCGAAATCTTGCCCCTAAGAGCGTTCTTAATTGCATGTGCGGTGCCTTTTCGGATAAATGGAATGATGTCAGTCTGCGAATCGGCAAAGATGCCGTTGCGCTACAATCGGAGTGGGGGCAGCCGATTCAGCCTGAGCAACTGCGAGAGGCATTGAGCCAACGCCACTTTGATGCGGTGACCCTGGTGCATAATGAAACTTCCACGGGCGTATTGAATCCTTTGGCTGAGCTTTGTGCAGTTCTAAAGGATTTTCCGGAGACCATGCTGATTGTTGACACGGTGTCGTCTTTCTCGGTGCTCCCCATTCCCACCGAAGAATTGGGAATCGATGTTTTGCTGACAGGCAGTCAAAAAGCCTTAGCTCTGCCACCTGGTCTGGCACTGTTTACAGTGTCGCCCCGGGCTTTGGAGCGAGCGAAAAAGCAGGCTGATCGTGGGTATTATTTTGACTTTGTCGAGTTTGAAAAAAATCATCAAGGCAACATGACGCCCAGCACTCCTTCCATTGGGCACATCAATGCTTTGGAATCAAAGCTGGAGGATATCTTTGAGGAGGGGATTGAGCAGCGCTACGCGCGCCATGCACGGACCAACAGCATGGTCCACGAGTGGGTGCGTCAACATGGTTTTGACTTTTTGGCTCCCGAAGGTTTCCGGTCGAAATCGTTGACCTGCATTCGCAACACCCGAGACATCGATGTCGCCAGGTTTGTTAGCGTGCTCAAAGAACGCCACCGTTGCATTATTGACGGGGGCTATGGAAAGTTGAAAGGGAAAACCTTTCGCGTTTCAAACATGGGAGACGAAACCGATGAGAGCATTGGCCAATTGCTCTCATGGCTCGATGACGCACTCGCAGCTTTGTGATCGGTCTCAGATTTGGATTCTCATGGTGATACCCAGCGAACGATCAAATGCGTTGCGCAGTTTCATTTACGAGCGAATTCGAGATCACGGTGCGGTTTCGTTTCGTTGGTTTATGGAGCAGGCGCTGTATCATCCGGAGCTGGGCTACTATTCACAAGGGGACCTTGTCATTGGGCGTCACGGAGATTTTTACACGAATGTCAGCGTGGGCGCTTTGTTTGGGCAGTTGATGGCTCGCCAATTCCAGCAGGTCTGGCAGCTGACAGGACAGCCGCAAGGTTTTGCCATTGTGGAGCAGGGCGCTCATGACGGGCAGTTTGCCGAAGATGTGCTAGCTTGGGTGCAGAAGGAGTCTCCTGAATTTTATCACGACTGCAAATATTGGATCGTGGAGCCTTCTGCCAAGCGCCGCGAGCTGCAGGAGGAGCGGCTTTTGCCTCAATTCCCTCACCGGGTACGGTGGCTATCCAATCTTGAAGAAGCAGGGCACGGAAGTCTCATGGGCGTGTTTTTCTGCAACGAACTCGTCGATGCATTCCCTGTACACCTGGTGACTCGGCTGGGTGGGGAATGGTACGAAAACTTCGTGGAAATCCGCAAAGGAGATCTTGCCTTGGTCTGCGCTCCGCCGAGCACGGAAAAGCTGACCCATTTTATCGAAGGCTTGCCAGAGCTACCCGACGGCACACGCACAGAAGTGAATCTTCGGGCTCACACCTGGATCCGCGATGTGGCCACCCTGCTCAAGCGGGGCGCTGTTTTTATTGTTGACTACGGATTCCCATGGTCTGCTTACTATTCGCCGGATCGTCCTCAAGGGACCCTGCGTTGCTACCACAAACACCGAGTAAACAGCGATCCGTTTCAGTTGATTGGTGAGACGGATATCACTTCTCACGTCGAATTTACCAGCCTGGCTAAGTCGGCTTTAGAAGCGGATCTTCAGGTGGTCGGCTTTACCGATCAACACCATTTTATGGTCGGTGCCGGTGCAGATCAGTTTGCTCACCTCCAAGAGCACTTTAACCCAAACGATGATGCGATGACTCACGCCCTACGTTGTTTTCAAACGCTGATGCACCCCGAAACAATGGGGCTGGCATTTCAGTTTTTGGTCCTGCAAAAAGGAGCGCCTGAAGTGAACCGTCTCTCAGGACTCGAATTCGCTGGCAATGCTTTGCAAGCTTTACAGATGGCCGAGCAAGATTTTTCTTGAAACCATGAGCGAAACGCCCACCCGGAGACCTGCCTCTCAGCGTTCTTTAAACCTGTGTGGAATCCGGCTCGGGAAGTCTGCGTCTTGATTCGTAGGGTGAGGCATTTCTTGCGTTCATCAGATCCCTGCTTAATATGCGACTAGGTGGTTCCGTTTAACATCCTTATATTTTACTCATGCCCCAATCGTCCCCGATATTTCTCCCTTCGTCCTCACTGTTATATTTGGTGAAAATCGCTAAAATTGCGAGCCTAGGCACACTGCTCCTTTTTGTTGGACTTCCGACCCCCGCAACGGCTGATCCCTCGGATGAATTCTTGCGGGCTTTTCTTTTGACCCAGGAAGCAGACCAGCTCGACTCTGAAGGGCAGCTGCGCCCGGCCTATGAGAGATATAGGGAAGCGATGGCGATTCTTCAGGGCATTATCGAAGCCGATCCGACCTGGCAACCGACCATTGTTGAATACCGGACCCGGCGCACAGCCGAAAGTTTATCCCGACTGCAAGATCGCTTGGGTGCCCTGCTCGAATTGCCGGAGCCGGAAATTCCCGCTACACAACCTACAGTCGAAGCCACTCCGCCCCCCGAGATGACGCCGGTCCAACCCACCATGGAGGCTCCTCCCATCACTCCGCCGAGTCTCTCCTCAGTTCCCTCCGATACGGACGATTTGCTTGCGCAGGTTCAAGCACGGATGCGGGCTCTTCAGGAGCAACTTGCCCTCTCCGAACAAAGCCGACGTGACTTGGAAGAAAGACTGCGTCTTTCGGCTGATCAGACCCGCCAGCTAGCCCAGGAAGTGCAACGGCTGCGGGAAGTTGAAGATGGACTACGGCTTCGACTTACCACAGCAGAGGAGAGGGCTCAAGCTGCTGAGCAAGCCGCTTCTACTGCAGCGGTGAGTATGCGCCAAGAAATCGAACAGTTGAAAGAGCAACTCGCCACCGCTGAGGATCAAAGAAAAAAGGCCACGGAGCTGGCTGATGCTCTCGGGGCGCAACTCGAAGAGGCCACCGGAGAACGCAACACCGCCATTGCCGAATTGGACCGACTGAAAGCCGCCGAAGAGAAGTTCGAAACCACGCTTTCGGAAAATGAGGCTCTCCGCGAACAACTCGAAGCTCTCAGCGAACCAGCCTCGCAACTCGCCAAAAAGGATGAGGAAATTGAAGAGCTTAGGGAGCAGGCGGCAGCCATGCGGGTGCAATTAGAGAATTCGCGTCAGCAAAATGTCGATTACGAATCCGCCATTCGAGAACTGCAGGCTCAACTCGATCGGTCGAGCAGCCAGCTGGTCCAATATCGCATGCAAGGAATCTCCCCGGACGACCTGGAGCAGTTGACCGCAGAAAATCGACTGCTCCGCTCGGTGGTTGAAAGGCAAATCTCCTCGCAGTCACGTCGCGAACAAGCTCAAAGACTAATCATCGAGGAATTGGATCGGCTGGAAATTCAGTCACAAACCATTTCGGACAATTTGCGCGTTTTATCCCCAGGCATGGTTGATCTCAGCGACGATGAGCGCGAGCAGCTGGCCAATTTGTTTCGAGCGCCGACGGTCACAACCAGCGACGCTTTTGGAGAAGTGGATTTAGAGATTGCCACCGAAGCCATGGTGCCAGACGGCGCTACTATTGTGGAAACCACAGAGCAGCCCCGCGTCGAGTCTCAAGATCCTCAGGCGCTCCCGGCTCAGCAAGCGCGCGAGTTTATTCAGCAGGGACTTTATGGCGAAGCCGAAAAGATTTACGATGACCTTTTGGCTCAGGATCCCGAAGATGTTTTTGCGCTTTCCAATCAGGCCGTGGTGTATTTTCATACCGACCGGGTCAAGCCAGCCGAAATGCTTTTGTTAAAGGCTTTGGAAAAAGAGCCGGATGACGCCTTTTCCCACCAGACGCTCGGCATCGTTTATTACCGGATGGAGCGTTTTGACGAAGCCATTGCTGCTTTGACTCGTTCGCTGGACATTGAACCCAACAACCCGGTAGCTCACAATTACCTTGGCATTACTGCGAGTCAGCAAGGATGGACCGAGGCCGCTGAGAAGGAAATTTTAGAAGCGGTGGCGCTCGATCCCAATTACTCTGACGCACACTTCAACCTGGCCGTTCTTTATTCCCTCAACCAGCCTCCGGCCATTGAGCTTGCCCGGCGACACTACCAGCGGGCGGTCGAACTAGGCGCCGCACCCGACTCTTATTTAGAGGGGCTTTTGCAGGA
>DAIRSW010000176.1:0-1105 GCA_036804205.1 Verrucomicrobiia bacterium
TTTGGTCGGCAACGAAATTCCATCAAGTATGGCCCGGTGGTTGCGCGCCGACCGAACTATGGATTTTGTCGAGCAATTGATCGACGCCGCGAAGCAGAAGAACCCCGATTTGCTTTACAGTTATGCTTGTTACCCGCCAACGGAATATCTGATTCCCGGTAACGCAGATTTTTTGACCTATAACGTCTATCTGCATCGGCAGAAGGATTTTGAACACTACTTGGCCCGGCTGCAGAACTTAGCCGGAGAACGACCTCTGCTGCTTGGGGAATTCGGATTGGATACGCAAAGGCATCCGGAAGAAGAACAAGCCGATATGCTGGAGTGGCATGTGGAAAGTGTGGTGCGCTATGGCCTAGCCGGAACCATTGTTTTTTCATGGACTGATGAATGGTATCGAGGCGGGCAGGAGATTCTAGACTGGTCGTTTGGTTTAGTTGCTCGTGACCGGACTCTTAAACCATCATATCATCGGCTGAAGCGTTTATGGGCCGGGGACGAGCCAATGACCCGCCGGGTTCCATTATCTAGATACCCCAAGGTGAGTGTGGTGGTCTGTTCCTACAACGGAGCGAAAACTTTGGAGTCATGTTTGCGCTCTCTCATGGAGCTTGAGTATCCGGATTATGAGGTCATTCTTGTAGATGACGGCTCGAAAGACAATACTCAGGAGATTGCGGCCAAGTTTCCTAAGGTGATCAATATTCATCAGGAAAACCATGGCCTAAGTTACGCGAGAAATGTGGGTGCACGGGCCGGCACGGGAGAAGTCATTGCTTACACCGACTCGGACTGCATGCCGGATGAGGATTGGTTGTATTATTTGATCCGCACACTACTGAGTGATGACTATGCTGGAGTAGGAGGACCCAACTTTTCTCCGCCGGCTGCGGATTGGATTCAGGCCTGTGTGGCTGCCGCACCTGGAGGGCCGGCCCATGTGCTGCTGAGCGATGAGGAAGCCGAGCATATACCCGGCTGCAACATGGCTTTTTACCGCTGGGCCTTTGATTTGGTCGGAGGGTTTGACACAGAATATCGCAAGGCCGGAGATGATGTGGATTTTTGTTGGCGTGTGCAAGCTCAGTGTGGTGTAAAGTTAATC
>DAIRSW010000176.1:1115-5066 GCA_036804205.1 Verrucomicrobiia bacterium
GCGACTGCAACAGACGGGCCATGTCATTGCGTTCAGCGCATCCGCTTTGGTGTGGCACTATCGCCGGTTTACGCTAAAGGCTTTTCAAAAGCAGCAGGAAGGTTATGGAGAGGCTGAATCGATGCTGCGGTTCAAACACCTGGTGTTCTTCAGCCCGACGGGGGCAGCTCGTTGGAGAGGTCAAATCTATGGGCCGCCAGCGTTTCAATGGTGGCCGCTGAAACCGATTGTTTACCACGGGGTCTTGGGCAGTGGACTGTTCCAATCTATCTACCCCCCGCCACGTTCAGAACTGGCCGGGATCATGGCCAGTCTAGAGTGGCTGGTGGTAGCCCTTCTGGTGTTCTTGGGATCGCTTATTCTGCCTTGGCTGAAGGTTGTGCCTTATTTTATGATTGGCGGCACACTGATGGTCGCGGTGACCTATATGATGCAAGCCCGTATTGAGCCCAGGTTTGATGGAATGCGGGCGCGGATTTTGGTGATGGGTTTAGCGCTGGTGCAGCCGTGGGTTCGCGGTTGGGCACGCTATTTTACCTGGCTTAAGTTTAAGCGCACGCCTAGCGAGGTTATCTCGACTCCTGAGGAAACTAAACCTCCGGTGATACGGTCGCCGGGGCGAATGGTATTTTGGAATGAAGAAGGCCGGGGTAGGGAGGAGTTGCTGCCTGAGGTTATCGCGCAGCTTGATGAAGAGGGCTGGTCCTTCAGCACCGATACAGGTTGGCAAAACTGGGATGTAGTTGTGTACGGCAATCTATGGTGGAATGTAACCCTCCGGTCGGTCACTGAGTACCACGGAGGACCAAAGTGTTTAACCCGTGTCCACCTGCACGCCAGGCCGGTAATCACCACGGTCATGATTCACATATTTGCCTTCAGTGGCCTGAGCTATTGCCTTCTTCATGAAGGCGGAATTGGTTTGGTTTGGCCGAGTATCTTGTATCTTGCTCTCTTAGCTTGGTCATGGCATCGGGCTCGGCGCCTTAAGCGACGGGTCTCACAGCTAGTGGCTGTCCTAGCGCGTAAACTTGGCCTGCAGGCGGTCGGGAACGGCCTCAGGCCAACTGACGACAAAAAAAGCGCTTCCGAATGAAGCTGAGTGATTTTGACTATGAGCTCCCCGAGGAACTGATCGCAAGGTATCCTCTCCCACGCCGGGATGCCTCGCGAATGATGGTAATCAACCGGGCTACACAAACGATAGAGCATCGGCTTTTTTCTGAGTTCACTCAGTTTTTGCCACCCGAAACCTTGCTGGTTTTAAACGATGCAAAAGTCATTCCGACGCGTTTAAGAACAACCAGCCCTCCACGCGGTGAACTCATGCTTCTAGAAGCGGTCACTGAAAAACGCTGGAAATGCCTCGGGCGACCGGCAAAGAAAATGCCTAAGGGCGCCGTGGTCGAAGTGGCCAACACCCGAGCTTTGGTTGTTGAAGAAGGAGAGCTTGGCGAGCGTGTGGTGGACTTTGAGGAAGCTCCAGATCTGCATGCTCACGGTGAAATGCCCATCCCGCCGTATTTAGGACGAGCCGCGGAGGACGTGGATCGGGAGCGATATCAAAATGTTTTTGCAAGTCGAGAAGGCGCGGTGGCAGCTCCCACGGCCGGCTTGCACTTTACGGATGAGATCTTGGCTCAGGTGGAACACACCTTTATCACTCTTTGGGTGGGGGCGGGGACCTTTCGCGATATTAAGGTTGAAAAGATTGAGGACCATGTGATGCACGCTGAGCGGTATGAAGTGTCCGGAGAATCCGTTGAACGAATTCGGTCGGCGAAAAAGGTCTTATCAATAGGCACCACCGTGAGTCGTGTGTTAGAATCTTGTGCCCCAAGAGAAACGCTTAAGGCCAAGAGCGGCTGGACCGATATTTTTATTCATCCACCCTACCAATTTCAATCCGTCGATCATTTGCTCACAAATTTTCACTTACCCAAGTCCAGCCTGCTTCTGATGATCAGTGCATTTGGTGGAACGGACCTTATCCGAGAAGGCTACCGGCAGGCGGTGAGGGAGCGTTACCGTTTTTTTAGCTACGGTGACTGTATGCTCATTTTGTAGAGGCATTCTCATGTACCAAGAGCGAGGCTAATCAGAAGGCGAAATAGACTTAAAAGTAAGCCCAAGCCAAGTAAGCCGAGAATAGTTCCGGCCAACATCATCTGTCGCGTAGAAATTGCGCCACTTGCATAGGCGATAGCGTTGGGCGGAGTGCTAATCGGCAAGGCCATAGCCATGGAGGAGCCCAGAGCAATACCGATGGTCATTTCCAGAACGCCAATCTGGTCGGCCCCCACGAGCAGCGCAGCGGAAACACCAATTGGCAGCAGCAGATTTGTCGCCGCGGTGTGCGACATGAAAGTGCCCAATAAGGCAGTCGCTCCCAGCATGAGCACAAGAACCAGTCCAAAGGAAAGGCTGGCTAAAGGCAATCGTTCGACCACCAAGCGATCAAGTTCGGTCGCCTGCAAACCAAAACCGAGCGCGAGACCGCCACCGATCAAGACTAAAACATTCCATTCCAAAGAATTGAGGTCACGCTGATCGAGCAGTCCTCCCGCAGTGAGCAGTACCGCGGGTAGCAAGGCTACTACCGAGGTTGGCAAGCCATGCCAAAAATCTGTCATCCAAAGACCTACGGTAGCGAGAAACACCAGCAGCACCGCGTTTCCTGCGGCAGACACCTTGCCTGACCGAAGTGTCAAAGGTGATTGTTTGGCTTGAGGTTTGTAAAGTAGAGAAAGCAGGAGCCAAAGAATCACCAGGAGCAAAGCCATGAGGGGCACCGCTACCACCATCCACTGGACAAAAGTCATGGGATGACCCATTCCAGCAAGGTAGGCCACCGCAATGGCATTGGGGGGTGTGCCAATCGGGGTTCCGATCCCCCCGATATTGGCTGCGAACGGAACGGCCAATGCGAGCGCGATTCGAAAACGATCATTCGGCTGGAGTTGACTTAACAGCGGGGTCACCATCATCATCATCATGGCGGTGGTGGCGGTGTTGCTCATCCACATGGAAAAGAGGGCAGTCACGGCAATAAGGCCAAGCAGCACGCGCCGGGGGCTTCCCAAAAAGGGTCGCAACAAAATGGCCGAAAGCACCACATCCACTCCATGCTTGACGGCAGCCCTGGCCAGAATGAAGCCGCCAAAAAACAGCAAAAGCACCGGATCGGCAGCGGCATGCAGAAACTCGGAGTAATGGGGAGCATCCGCAGCTTCGAAGCCAAACCCCTCCCATCCGGCCGGATTGGCAAGCAGCAGAATCTGCAACGCCATGACCAGTAAAGAGGTGGCAAAAAGTGGCAGCAGCTCGGTCATCCAAAAGAGCGCGGCCAAAACGAAAATCCCTGCCATCCAAGCTGCTTCGCGCGGGATGTGGCTTTGTAGTGCCAAGGCCAGACTGGCGGCGATTGAGATGCAGACGATCAGCCACAGCGCCTTAAGTAGGAGCTGACGACTTGGTGGGGGCGGAGCTAAAGGTGCCCGGACTGTTTTCACTAAAACGGATAAGCCTATACTAAAATCGCTGCCAGGTCGGATTCTGTAAAGCGAATTCTCGCCTCATTTCGTGCCCCTAAATACCCGTGCAACAAAGTCCTTGTCGGATGAGATCCTTGAGCATACCATTGACCGGGTTTTTACAGACTTTTGTTTTATGAGAGATCAATTTATTTCATCCGGGTTCTTTGGCTTGATCTTCGGCTTTATCATAGCTCTATCGTTCGCCACGGTTGGTCCAGAGATTATGCTTAAGCCGGCCGCAATGATGGTTTGCGCGCTGGGCGAAACCTTGGAGCGCCAGTATTTTAAAGAAGCCCATCATCACAACGCCGCAGTGGGGATGCGGTTTGTCACGAAAAATGCTCAGGGCCAAGTAACCGGTGAACCTTGGCTAAGAGTTTTCTTTTGGCTTACTCTGCTTTGGTGGATTCCTTGT
>DAIRSW010000177.1:0-5049 GCA_036804205.1 Verrucomicrobiia bacterium
TGCTTCTAGCGGCACTTGTATGCCTTAGCAACAACGTGATGGCAGATGAACACACCATCGAAATCGTTCCTGGCTTGCAGATTGTCAACTTGCCGACGAACCGAGCTTCCTTGACCGTTCTTCATCAACAAGCTGTCTATATTGTGAGCGAGCAGGGTCAGGCCGTAATTGTTTTTGATTTTGGGAACCAAGAAGCCACTTACGAAGGACGGGCAATCTTTCGAGGCCAAACGGCAGTGGTGCCACTCAGGGGAAAGGTTTTCGAGCATTACTCCAGAGAAAGAATGCCTGATGGATCTTATAAACTTACTGACCTTGGTTCTCAATTAACAATAGACGCTGGTGTTGCTTCGCTAGAGTGGTCGCACGGGAACCGAACAAAAGGGCACATTTATTATCGCCCTGAGGAGAGTTGGCTCTACCTGTTCCATCGCGATTATTTCGACAGGGTAAAATTTGTCTCAGAACGGGAAAAGGATGAGTAATAAAAAGATATTCATCTCAACTACTGCGCACAGTTCGGCGTCAAGCGACAAATCCTGACAGCGGCGCTGCTGCTGGCGTTTGTTGATGAAAGGCATGCTTGACACAAATCCTCATGCGTATTCTTTTCGGTATGACAAAAATTCTCACCTTGCGTATGGATGCTCATCTCCTTGCCCAAGCCGAAGCTCGCGCAGCACGTCTTGGCCTGGATCGAGCGAAATATGTGCGCTCCCTCATCGAGGAAGATTTGGCCTTTAGTGAAAGCAAATCCTTATCCGGCTTCGTGTCGGACGACCTCGCCGGAATCTATGAAGGCAGCGGAAAGGCGGCAACAAATCAAGAAGCACGCCTGCGCCTGCGCGAGAAGTCGTGAAAGAAATCGCAGACACCGGATTGCTCGTCGCATTGCTCTTCCGCAACGACCCGTTTCACCACTGGGCACTCGGGGCATTTCGCGGCCATGCTCCTTATTACACTTGTGAGGCCGTGCTGGCGGAGGCTGCCAGTTTCTGTCCAGATCCCGGGGCTCTGCTCAAATTGGTGATCCGGGGCGACGTGCTCGTCGACCCCGCTTTTTCGGTCGCGCAGGAAGCGGTCCACCTCGCCTCACTCGCCTCAAAATATGCGGATCGTCCGATGGATCTCGCCGACGCCTGCCTCGTTCGCATGAGCGAGCTTCATTTAAACTGCCGGATCTGGACGGTGGATCGCAGTGATTTCGTCACTTACCGCCGCATGGGCAGGAAGGCGATACCATGCGAATTTCCGCCGAACTGTTGACTTTGAGGTAGAGCCGTTAGTAGATCCATCCTGATATTGACCCGCACACCTGCGGCGATACGGTAGGTGCTTAGTTATGCTTAGTAGTTATGATTAGTGATTAGAGGTGCTTAGGTAACTAACAACAATTATTCATAGAAATATATATTAAAGCATTATCACCTTTCGATATTGAGTTTTTGTGATCGTGAATTGAGCTTTGTTTCATTCTTTGCCTCCCAGGTTCTGCCGAAAGATGAGAGCCCCGAAGAACATTGTGAATGAAGGCCGGTGGAACTAAGAGTTGGACAACCTGTAAGATTTTGCTCGGGGGCCTATGGCGACCATGGTGGTTTGGCCAATCAGCGGTGCAACACAGGGGTGGTCGGAGCCAGAATCAGAATGACCTCATGGAATAATTCCCGCATTCGCTGGCGATACCTCTGGCGAAACCGTTGGGGTCACAAGGGGGTATTGGACTAGCCCTTGCTTGGTGCGAAAAGTTCGCCCACCACTTTTTCACGGTGGGAAAAAATTTTGTTGAGCTGCGGCTTGACCAGGATGGGATGAGCCCACTCGCCCCATGGAGAAAAGGGGAGGACGTAGGTTACGGTGTCATGCATTTGAATCCGGCCGTCGCCTAAATCTTCAAAACGATGTTCATGATGCCAGATTTGGTAGGGACCGATTCGTTGTTCATCAATGAAGCTTTTCAGGCGTTCGACATGGGTGATTTCAGTTAGCCAAGGGGTGGGTAATCCAAAAAGAGGGCGCACCCGATATTCAATCATGAGGCCCGGGTAGATTTCTTGGGGAAGATCCGAAAGAATCTGAAAGCCAAGACTTGGCGGAGTGATTTTGGCTAGGTTTCTCGGGTTAGAGAAAAAGGACCAGCAAGTCTCTAGGTCGGTATGGATCATTTGGCTGCTGGCAAGCTGATAGATTTTTTGAAACATAAGGATAAGATAGAACGTCTGATGAGCTCGGAGAGAAACGTGAAATATTTGTGCCAACGCTGCGGCAATTGCTGCCGGTGGCCTGGTTTTATCCGGCTAGCTCCGGGAGAGGCCGAGAAGATCGCGGACTATATGGGCCTTGAGCTGGCTGAGTTTACAGAGCGTTACACAGTGCTTTTGCCGAATCGCCAAGGCCTAGGCATTCGTTCGCAGGAGGACCATGCTTGTGTCTTTTTGCGTGGGCATAACGAGTGCACGATACAGAAGGTTAAGCCCGAGCACTGTCGAGGCTTCCCTAACGCGTGGCGCTTTCCTGGCTGGAGAGAAAAGTGTGAAGCGATTGAGCTTGAAGAAATTTAGCTTTTTTGGGTCGGCGTGGTCGAGAGTGTTTCGGAATTGGGCTCAGGGCTGCAGGCGTACCAATTGCCATCCATCCTCGGTTGAAGTGTAGAGAAAACGGTCGTGCAAACGGCTCTGTCGGCCTTGCCAAAACTCAAACTCGCTTGGCACAAGAATGAAACCACCCCAAAACTCAGGTCGAGGCACATCCCCTTCCGCAAAACGAACCATGACCTCTTTTAATCGCTCCTCCAAGATTTGTCGCCCTTCCACCTCTCCACTTTGTTCCGAGGACCAAGCAGCAAGCTGGCTCGAGCGGGGACGGCTATGAAAATAACGATCACTTTCTTCCGCAGGCAACTTTTGGACGCGACCGCGAATCCCGATTTGGCGTTCCAATTCAGCCCAGAAAAAGAGCAAGGCGGCTTTTTTGTTCCCGGCCAACTCTCGGCCTTTTCTGGAGCCGTAGTTGGTGAAAAAAATGAGCCCACGTTCGTCTAGGCCCTTCAAAAGGACCATGCGCGAGCACGGTTGACCGGATAGATCAACCGTCGCCAAGTTCATGGCGTTCGGCTCTGCAACGGTCTGAATATTGACTGCTTGATTAAACCAGCTTTGAAATTGCGCGAAAGGGTTTGGATCAAGTTCTTGCCGCCTGAGTACGCCGGCTGTGTAATCTCTTCGAAGATCGGAAATTGCAGTCATGGTTTGTCAAGTATCCTTGCGACCGCTCATGGTGTCTAGCCCCTTTCCGAGTGAAAACTGAACACGCGCGCCAGCTTGGGTTTGGGCCAGCTGCACCCGTGCGGACGGAGGCAAGCAAGCGCACTTGGGGTAGCCGCCTAAGGTTGGGCCATCAGGCATGGTAACGATGAGCTCGTCCGGTCCAGGCACTTGCACTGAGCCGACCAAAACCGGCTCGCTGTTGATAGAGGGGGGCTCAAGTAACTGTGAGTCTGAAGAACGACGAAGCCGATACCCAGATCGGTCGCTCTGGCTTTGCACTACCCAGCTGGATTCCCAAAACGCTTCCTGCCAGCTGGAAGAAAAAGTCTCCCACTGCGGGCCAGTCCACACCTCAAGCTTTTGGTTCATGACGCGTGGTGGTGGGTCGCTCGGATAACGTCGGAGGATTCCCGGCCAGGGATCGTGGTCTGATGCGGTCAGTATGCTTTCTCCTTCACGTAAGGGCGGTCCGTGACCATATCGCGAATATTGACTGCTACTACCAAGCCACTTCGGATAGTGCCACCCGGCCGCGACCGCTAAGTAGCACCACACTCCGTGTTGGGCTCCTTGCGTGCGCCAAACTGTTCCTGCCGGAATGCGTTGCGCGCTCCACACCGGGGTGCTGCTTTGCAAGTCTGCTCCAGCGACGGCCACCCAGTGTTCATGTTCAAACCGAAGGACTTGACCTCCGAGAGCCATCTCCAAAACGGAAGCGTTTGGCGCGTTACCAAGTAAACGGTTAGCCCAGGCCGCAGCGGCGGGATCCATCGGTCCGCTTGGAGGAATGCCGTAGCGCTGAAAACCGGTGCGCCCGAGATCCTGTAAACTCAGGCCGACCCCTGTGGAGAGGATGGTGATCATGCTGGTTGAAAGGTCACCGAGTCACCCGGTTGCAATAAAAAGTGTTGTTCTACAACTGAGGCCTCCGGGAAAAAAAGCGGCTGGTCTGTCGAGCCAAGTAGATGCCATCCGCCGGCTGTCGGCACCGAATAAATGCCAGCATGCCCGCCACCAATGGCGACATTACCGCGAGGGATGCGGGGCCGTGGGGAGGAGCGACGTGGAAGAGCAAGCGGAGCGGGAAGGCCACTGAGGTATGCAAAACCAGGCGCAAAACCAAGACACATCACGCGATACTCCGCGCTGGCATGGAGGCTAATGACCTCGCCGGGTGCACGGCCCAAAGCGTCGGCCACAGCTTGCAGATCCGGCCCAACATAACGGACCAATAAGCGATGGTGCGTTGTCGCTGCTTTCGACGTGGTGTGGTCGAGTGCAGCGAGTTGCTTGGAGATGTTTTGAGCCGGCGGACGGTGGCCGGATTGGAAAAGTAAAAGGCAATTAACCGGGCCAGGAACCGCTTCAACAAGAAAAGGGCCCCAGAAAGCTTGCTGGGTGCACGCGATGGCACTGGGACTCACGGGTGCCTTTGTGGTCGAGCTAGGATTGTCGCTTGGCAGGCAACGGACCAACCATGCATCAGGGCCGTAAGCGGTGATGTGCCAATGCTCGCCGGACATCTTCCTAGAACACTATCAATCTAAATCCTGTAGTTTAAAACTTGAGGGATTTACCATGAAGCGCCCGAAGGGGAAGGTGCCGAAGCGGGGACATCTTGGTCACACGATAGGTAAAATTAACTGCCATCATAATCTCGTTATTACTCCTAAACTTCATGCTGCTTTTGTTCTTCATGGTGATTCAAAAAACTGGGCTCCTCGCTGGTTTCAGTGGGTGGTTGTCCCGCAGAGGCGCTGAGGCGCAGAGGTCTTTTTGTATT
>DAIRSW010000178.1:0-5042 GCA_036804205.1 Verrucomicrobiia bacterium
GTCTCTGCGCGAGTCTGTTATCCTTACATTCACCCACATGCAATAGCGAGGAGCCCGAATTAGTCTTCTTCAGCCCCCCGCGACCGGCCAGGGATGATACCCTCAATGATTCCAAGCACACCGCGCCCCCCCTCTTCAAGCACCCGGCCACCACCGCGTAAAACTGATCCCGCACCCTCCAAAATAATTCGGCCCCCTCCTGTTACCACCTGAGTCGCTTGGTTCACCAAAAATCCACCGCCTTCCAAAGCGACCCCGCCGGCCGCGCTAACCGTGCTCACCAAGCCGTCCAAGGGCATCAACAAAGGTGCCGCAATAAGGCGCGAGACGAGGTCCTGCTGGGGATTTGCCAGCGGCCCTTTGATCTCCACTCTGGCCCAGCGGTAGCCCCCTTCGTCTCTTTGAAAAACCTGACTCGCCGCACCCGGCAACCGCCGTAAAGCACGAGGTGGCACGCCCACCTCAAAGATACCTTCAATGTCGTTGCCGACCAGGACAAAAGCTCCTTCGACCTTAAGCAAGCCCTCCGCTTCAACCACCAATTGGTCAATGGCGGTGCGGCCTGGTTGCCATTTGTAGTTCATGGAAACGGTTTGGAATCGCAAATCACGATACTCAGGCATTCCTAAGATGTTGGCCACCCGATCCAGCGCCGGCACTCCGGTCAAACTTGCTTGAAGCATTTGCGAACGACCTTGACTGGACCAGGCCTGATTGGCCTCACGGACAACTTCTACATCGGCCTGAAGTTTGCCGTTGATCTGCTGTCCTTGGGCTTCCGTCAAAAATGGTTTGACTGGCAGCTCACGTATTCGCAGGTCAACCTCAACAACACCCCCAGCCTTCACCTGGCCCGAGGCGTTGATCTGACCGCCTCCTGCGGGCAACACCGCGGCTTCCTCGATAGTAACTCCTTCGGAACCGGCCAACGCGATCAGCTTTTGCACGGTCACGGACGGGATAACTTCCTCGTCCGTGCTTAGTAGACCGCCTTGCGCATCAACTTGCCAGCGATCGCCCCGTGGTTTGACCAGGACCTCGGCACCAGTCCATTGCCCGCCATCCCACTGCAACTGGGTTTCCTCAAGGTGAACTTTATCCAGCTGAAAACGGCTCGGCAAATACTGAGCGTACCAAGCTGGCTCCCTGTCGGCCTGGTCAACCGGCTCGAGCTCTCGGCTCCCTTGACCACTCCCCGGTCCCAGCCGCAATGTGGCTTTTTCAATGGTCACATGTTCAAGGTGCCATGCGCCTTCCCAAAGAGAGGACATATTGAATTTGGTGCTGATCAGGTCAGCTTTTAGGCTTTGCAGCCAGGCTCCGTCCAGGCCCTTGGCCGTCGCTCCGCTGCTCTGTGCTTCGCTACCTTCCCAGCTGAAGGGCATCAATTCAGCGTCCCACTTCATGGTTCGCTGAAGATTGTTTCCTACCAGGACGGTAAGTTCTTCTCCGTGCAAATAATCCAGAGCGCGCTGCCAACCCCACCATGCCGTTCCAGCTATTGCGAGCATGAGGAAGAGCAAGAAAATTAGGACTGCTTTCAAAAACGATTTTGAGCTTTTTTTGGATTGTGCTGGTTTTCGTCTCATTCGGCGAACTTATCACAAATATCGGCATCTGAAAAACGGGGTCAAAGCCACCCCTTCGTCCATCAAAAAAACTTTCCAAAAGCTTTTTCTTTGTTGACTATGTTTCATCGATCGTATCGATAACTTCTCACCCCCAACGCATCGTGCTCGAGCTCAAAAATATCACCTTCACTCCGCCTAAGAGCGAGAATCCGCTGCTTCACGACATCACCTTGCAGCTGCCTAAAAAACACTTCGCCGCGATCATTGGACCTTCCGGCTGTGGCAAAAGCACTTTGCTTAAAGTAATCGCCGGCATTCATGAAGCCGAGGAGGGAGAGGTGATTTGGGATGGGCAAACACTTGATGGCGAACAGGATTTTGATCCCTGGGAACTTGGTTATGTTCCGCAATTCAGCATTGCTTTCGAACGACTGACTGTTTGGGATAATCTCTGGGCCACGCTTAGTTTGCGACTGCGGCTTGGCCGACGGGAACGACGCCAGCGCCTGGAAACCTTAGCAGACCATTGTGGACTCACCGAGCTGTTGGATAAGCCGGTGCGAGTTCTTTCAGGCGGTCAAAGACGGCGGCTCGGATTGGCACTAGAACTCGTCACCCAGCCGAGTGTGCTGCTTTGCGACGAGGTGACCAGCGGCCTGGACCCTCGTTCAGAAAAAGATATCTCCGATCAACTGCGAAGCCTGGCCGACGACCCCAAGCGCCTGGTGCTTTGCGTCACTCATAGCTTAGCCGAACTGGCCGCGTTTGATTCTGTCATCGTGCTGCATGAGGGGCGACTCATTTTTCATGGAAGACCAAAGCATCTGACTCATTATTTTGGAGTCACACATCCGGAAGAAGTTTATCCTCTGCTAAGCCGCCGATCTGCGGAAGGCTGGCATAAGTCGTGGGGTAAACATGGCATGGCGTACCTCGTCGATTTACTGGCGGAAGGTCCTCCCAACAAGAACCAACCGAGTGCGCTGCTGAAACATGCTTCGGACCATGATGCGCACAAATTCACCTCAGCGAGCAGCGATGCAAAAGAGACTCAGCGGATGAGTGAAGACCTGTCTCCATCGGAAGAAGCCCAGGATCGTGCTCCTCAAAAGGCCGCCAAGCTACAATCCGAGCAGCTCTCAGAAGAAGCTCCGCAAGGACCGTCGATGCTTCCTGGGTTTCTAGCACAAACTTGGTCGCTTTTCGGGCGCCGCCTTCAGCTTTTCTTCCGCGACCCGTCTCAGATCGTGCTACAAGCTGCACTTATATTTGGGTTCCCAATGTTGGTGGTCATCTTTGCATGGCAAGGACTGCCGGGCATTCAACACCTGACCATGGGGGGAGAATCTAACCCTTTGGAACAAGCCCAAGAAGCCCTCGACCTCATTGGTCCGCGTACTGAGGCCGGCACTTTGGTGAGTGGACTGATTCTTTTTCAGCTTATCCTCCTGGCCTTGATGGGCTCAAACAATGGCGCACGGGAGATTGCTGGTGAACGAGTCATTTTCGAAAAAGAAAAATTGGGCGGGCTCCGACCGGGTGCTTATCTTTGTTCGAAAATAATTTTTCTTCTTGGGCTCATCGCGGTGCAAGCCTTGTGGATGGGCTTTTTTGTTCAATGGATTTGTCGGTTCCCGGGGGCCGTCGATCTGCAGTGGACCGTGCTCTTTCTTCAGACCGCAGCGGTTACATTCGTGGCTTTAGCCATCTCGGCTTATGCAAAAAGCGCAGACCAAGCATCACTCCTCTCGGTCTACTTGGTTGGATTTCAGCTGCCGCTTTCCGGAGCGCTCCTTGCACCGCCCGAGATTTTGGGCCAGATCGTGCGGCCTTTCATTAGCACCTACTGGTCGTGGTCAGGCTTTTTGCAAACCATGCGAGACACCGACCATTACGACGTCGCCTTGCAAGTCGCCCAAACCGCACTCAGCCCGCTCGCTCTCTGCCTGTGGCTCTTGTTATGTCATGTGGGCGTCAGCCTCTTTTTTGCTTACGCCGGCATCAGGCGCAGCGAGTCCAATCTGTAGTCAAGGCAAGGGACTTTACAAAAACTCATCTTTGCGAAAAGTAGCAGCTCGCTATGCAGACTTCGGATTCAACTTCTTCACCCCCGGCTATTGAGGTTGAGGCGCTCACGAAATACTTTTCGCTGCCCTGGCGTAGGGCTCGGTTAGTTGCAGTGCGTGATTTAAGCTTTTCTGTGCAACCCGGCGAAGTCTACGGTTTGCTCGGCCCCAACGGCTCAGGCAAATCCACAACACTCAAAATCCTGCTCGGCTTAGTACCTCCTTCCAAAGGGAACACTCGGATTTTTGGCCGGGACAGCACCCAGGTAGCGAGTAGAAAACTGGTGGGGTTTTTGCCCGAGAATCCTTATTTCCCCAAATACCTGACCGGCCAAGAGCTTCTGAAGTTTTATGGGCAGGTATGCTCGGTGCCTCCGCGGATACTTAGAGAGAGAAGCAACAGCCTTCTGCAACTGGTTGGCTTGGCGGATGCAGCAAACCGTCGCATCGGAGGCTACAGCAAAGGCATGTTGCAGCGAATCGGTTTAGCCCAGGCGCTGATCCAAGATCCACAGTTGGTCGTGCTTGATGAACCCACCGCCGGAGTAGATCCGCAAGGGGCAAAAGACATCCGGAGCCTTTTGCTTCGCCTGAAAGAGCGCGGGATCACTGTGCTGCTGTGTTCCCACTTACTTTCCCAAGTGCAAGAGGTGTGTGACCGCATCGGCATTTTGAACCAAGGAATTCTTTTAAAGGAAGGGCCGCTCAAAGATCTCATTGGCGATGGACACAACGCCAACTTGGAAGAGTTCTTTCTGGAAATCACCGGCCAACCCACGGAGACCCGAGCATGAAATTTTTCCAAAGAATCTGGGCCATCGCAGGTAACACCTTCACCGAATTGGTGCGGATGAAGGTGTTTTATTTTTTGTTAATTTTTGGTTTTCTTCTGACCGGAGCCTCACTCCTCTCGGTCAACTTCAGCTTTGCCGAAGAATTTCAAATGATGCGTGATGTGGGTCTCGGGGCGATCAGTTTGTTCACCTCCCTCTTGGCCATCGCCGGCACCTCCATCCTGCTTCCCAAAGAAATCGAGGACCGGACTCTTTATACCATTCTGGCTAAACCCGTGCCGCGGCATGAATACCTTTTGGGTAAATGGTTGGGCGCTTGTTTCTTAATAGGCTTAGCACTCGTACTGATGGCCGCCTTGTTTTTCGCTCTGGTCTATTTCCGGCTGGAAGCGCGCTCGGCGGAACTGGTTGGGCAACTGCAAGGCGAGGACCTGGAAGCAGCGAAAGCCAATTTGAGGAGTGACGTACTCAACGTGGGGTACGTCCCGGGTCTCTTGATGATCTACATCCGTGCTTGCCTGGTGGCTTCGTTCACCCTGCTGATCTCCACCATCGCCACCAGTTCATTATTTACTTTGATCTGCGCTTTTATGGTGTTCCTCATCGGGCAC
>DAIRSW010000179.1:0-4957 GCA_036804205.1 Verrucomicrobiia bacterium
CACTCACGCTCATCAGCAGCGCCAGGGCAAGTGCGGCTGCGGCCGGCCATCGCCAACCGCCATGACGTTCAATAAACTGGAGCCAAGCAGGAACAGCAAAAAGCCCTAAGGTCACCATGCCCGGGAGGGTCCAGTTGGCTTCGCCAGCTTTGAAGATCGAAATGATGGAGTAAGTCGCTAAGATCGGCAGCACAAAACACAAGCTCACCCGAGCTTCGATTTGGTGCTGTGCCCGCTGCACACACCAAACCAGTGCCATTACAAAGCCAAAAAACACTAGGGGCGAGTAGACCCCCGCATGGAGACCGATGAAAATGGGTAGCTGCCAGGGGTCCCAACCTTGGTCGACCGCTTCCCCCACAGCGCTACGTTCGGCAAGGTGGGTAACCGTAATCCAGTTATGTTCGGCATTCCAAATTATGGGAGGCCAGCAGGTCAGCGCAAAACCGAGCAGCACAAGAAAAAGTCCGCCCCGCCAGATCTGAGGACGTTGCCGACGGAGCACCAGCATCACAAGCAGCACCGAGAGTAGCTGAAAGGCGTTGGTATATTTGCACAAAAATCCTATCCCAATGAGAAGCCCGGTCCCCAACCACCAATACCATCGACCGGATTGTGTGGCTTTCACTGTAGTCAGGAAAGCCGCGAGCCAAAAGAAAATGGAAAGCGGATCAATGGTCATGATTAATCCGCCCACACTAAAGATGGGTAGGACTGCAAGCACCACCACGGTCCAGGCCGCGGCGCCTACGGAGTGAAACTGCCGCACCAGAGCGTAAACGAGCAAGCTCGATCCAAAGGCCAGCAAGGGACTAAGAAAGCGAACCCCCAATTCTGTCACGCCGGCCAAGGCAGTGCCAGCGGCTATGGCGAAGGCGACTCCGGGGCCTTTGCTATAGTAGGACCAGTCCAGTCGCTCGCTCCAAAGGCGGTAATACGCTTCGTCCGGGGCAAGCTCCATGCCGCCGGTTGCCCAAAAGCGAACCAGCGTTAGCAAAAACAGGAGGCCAAAAAAAAGAAAACGCTGCGTCATGCAGAAAAAAATAAGCTGCAACACTTCCCCAACTTGGCAAGCGTCGGGTCAAAAAACACTCCTGATCTCAAGTAGGAAGCAATTGGGGGTGTTGTTGGGCCAGTTTCGGAAACCATTTTGGTGCCTTGAGCTGCCAGACTAAGGAGAGAGTTGCTAAAATTAGCAGAGTTATGCCTGCGCCTTGAAAAGCCGAGCCTGCCACGTCACTGGGCCAATGGGAGCCATTGTAGATGCGGGAGTAAGAAACCAGCAGGGCCGGGAAAAAATAAAGCCACCCCCAACGAGGCAAAAAAACGCAGATCAGAACGGCGAGCGCAAAGTTGTTTGAGACGTGGCCGGAGGGGTAAGCTCGTCCGCGGCTGCCCTTGAAGTTGTAGCCGCTTTCACGAACGCGCGGCTCTTTAAAAACAGCAAGGATTCTTGGTGAAGCCCGTTCCAGGTCAACGACCCGAACTTGCGCCAACTGTTCGTAGGGGCGCGGACGTTGCACCATTTTTTTCATGCTTTGGGTGACGAGGCCGTCGTTAATGGCAAAGACCAGGGCGGTGCACACAATAAAAGCGCGGCCACGAAACCCCCCTTTCCACGCCACCCAAAGAATCAGTGGGACCAAAAGCGGCCACCAGAGAGCCCAGGAGCTAGTGATGGCCATAGCCTTATCGAGGGTGGGATTGGTCCATTCGCGATTGATTAGAAAAAAGAGCTCTTGGTCCATAGTAAAGTCGGCAAGGGGAGTAACGTGGTATTAAAAATATAGATGAACAAAGAACTTCTTTCGGCGTGATGGTCGTGCTAAAGTAGACACTGTGAATCTTTTTCGGCAATCTGTCCAATCTCAAGCCTGTTTTCCAAGGAAACTCAAACATCGAGCACAGGCCGCCGTGTGGTTGGTGTGCCTTGTCGGAGGGCTGGTGAGTGGTTTTGGGTCCAAGCTTCAGGCTGATGAATTTCCCGATGTGCAAGAAGTTTTAGAAGCGGTGCGCTGGAGTGCGACCAGTCAGCCGGTCACCTTAAATGGGCGTTTGCGGGATGGCAGAGAGCGCATCCCTTTTTCCATTGAGGTAAAGCCGGGCGTAGTACACTACCGCTTTCAAGACAGGCCTGGAGCTTTGCGCTTTCGGTTTGCGGAAAACACGTCCTTTTTAGAAGAAATCGATGGTCAAGGCCAAGCTCGACCGGCGGATCCAGAAAAAATGGTCGCGGGCACCAGCCTTGATCAAGGTGATTTAGCGCTCCGTTTTCTGTACTGGCCCAATGCTGTGATTGAACGGGAAGAAACGGTGCGCACCCGCAAATGTTGGCTCATCCGTTTGCGCGCTCCTGCTCAAGGGGAACGGTACGCAGTAGTTTTTGTGTGGATCGACCAATCTAGTGGAGCTTTGATGCGCATGGACGGTCATGATTGGGAGGGCACGTTAGTGCGACGGTTTGAAGTGATTTCCGGTCAACGTATCCAGGGACGTTGGGTACTCAAACAAATGCGCGTTCAAGGATACCAGTCCGGACGGGTTTCAGGTCGTGCCTATCTTGAGATCTCGGACGGCGCGTTTCCAGAGACCTAAGCAATCCGCAAGTAAGAATTTACTGCGACCGGTTTTGGAGACGCTGTTGGGCTAGGCCCACAGCACGTTCCAGAGTCGCTGCGATATTTGGTTCACCTGCAAGCTGCCCTTGTAGCCGGATGAGAGCTCGCAGGGCTTCTTCTCGCTCGATTTCCGCCAGGGCGTAAATCGCTGCGGCTCGCACGTTCGGATTCACTTGAGTATTGGAAACCCATTGAGGCAACATTTCATAGGCCACGTCTGGGTAATATCGGGCGATTCCGTAGAGCGCATAATGCCGGGTGGCAGGATCACCGTGCAAAAGCTCGGTCTGCCAAAAGTCCCATTCGGCTTCCCGAGAAATATCGTAGTATTCCAGAGCCATATCGTGACTAGCCGGATCGACCAATGCCTCAAGTTTGAGCTGTGAACTTTCACTTAAGCGCGGGGTTTGGTACACGTTCGGTAGAGCTTTGATTAGCAACAAAGCCTCCATCAAGTTCGGGGTGCTTGTTTGAAAATGAGGCACCACCTCCTCCGCAGCCGCTTCTTGTGTGGCGAGTTTGAACGAAGCAACCATCGCCAGTGGAGGGTTATTGAGAAGAACAAAAATCGCGGTGCGCAGAGCTTCTGGACTGGCCGATTGCCCGCGAGGATGCCCCAACAAAGATTGAACCAATTCAATCTTGCCCGCGCTGGGAGCAAAGCGATGCTGACCGGGCGTATTCGCTTTTCGTAGTGGCCCCACCGACAGGGGGACAAAATCCTTGGCCTTTGCACCCAGTAGCATGTGCGCCGCTTCCAGAAGCACCGACTGTTGTTCTCCATCTTCGGTGACCAAAATGAGGCCTGGGCTGAGGGAAACGCCAATGCTGCGATCGGTGAGATTGCTCATCTCCCAAGTGATCTCAGTGAGTCCATTGCCGTGGAAGCGTGCTTCAATGAGACCCTCCTGAACTCCGGTGACCAAATCAAGAGTCTCGGCCGGAGTTTCTAGGCCGGACGTTTCTTGCGATGCGGGCTTTTTGGGTCTTAACGACTTACTAATTTCCTGCCAGAATAAACCTCCCATTAGGAGGAGAATGACAACCACCACAAGAGCAGCAATTTGGTGGAGACCCCCACGACTCATTTTTTATATTCAGACACAGCAATGTGGAATTCAACTGAAAAGGGTGTTTTGCTATTCAAATCTTGCCCGTCGATGACACGTTTTTGCTTGGCCTTGTTTTGGGGAGGGTCGTTTTTAGATCGTGCTTAGGGAATCCAACTCAAAGAAGCTCCTCGTTCCCAAAGTATGCCTAAGCCTGCTCCCATTCGTCGACTGATTTTCATAGCGGGAGACCAGCTCGATCAACAAGCAAAAGCCCTCACTCAGTCTGACCCCAAGCACGACGTGGTGGTCATGGGCGAGGTTGACGAAGAAGCGAGCTACGTATGGTCGCATCAACGACGCTTGGTTTACTTCTTTAGTGCCATGCGCCACTTTCGCGACGCGCTTCAAGACAAAGGCTGGAGAGTGGACTACCAGGAGCTGCAGGACAAAGCTCAGCCGGGCGAAGCGCGGTCATTATCAGAGCAGCTTGGCAAAGCTGTGGAACGTTGGCAGCCGGAAGAAATCTGGGCGACCGAACCCGGCGATTGGCGGGTAGAGGTTTCGCTTACTCAAACCGCAAAACAACTACAAATGCCTTTGCGTTGGCAAGAGGATGCCCATTTTCTGCTCTCCCGTGATGAGTTTGCCCAGTACGCGGAGGGACGCAAAAGCTTCATGATGGAGCTGTTTTACCGTTGGATGCGCAAAAAGCATGACATCCTTATGGAAGCCGATAAGCCGGTCGGTGGGGACTGGAATTATGACGCAGAAAACCGGGCAAGTTTTGGCAAAAAAGGTCCGCCGGCCATGGCCTCGTGGCCGGGTTGTTCCGCGGATCAAACTACCGAAAAGGTGCGTGCCATGGTCAAGAAACGCTTTGCGGAGCATCCGGGTTCGAGCGAAGGCTGGGATCTGCCCGTAACGCCAGCTGACGCACGAAACTGGCTGAAATTTTTTGTGGGCGAGCATTTGTCGCAATTCGGTCAGTTCCAAGATGCGATGTGGAATGGAGAGAGCTTTCTTCGCCATTCGCGTCTGTCGGCGCTGATGAACATCAAACTGCTCCACCCTCGAGAAGTGATTGATGCAGCGCTGAGCGCCTGGCAGGAAGGCCAAGCTCCGCTTGCTTCGGTGGAAGGTTTCGTTCGACAAATCCTCGGCTGGCGCGAATACGTGCGCGGCCTCTACTGGACCCACATGCCGGGTTACGCCGAGTTGAACGCCTTAAACGCTCAGGCCGAAGTGCCCAGCTCATTTTGGGACGGCAAAACCGAAATGGCCTGTGTG
>DAIRSW010000180.1:0-4928 GCA_036804205.1 Verrucomicrobiia bacterium
CGATTTACGTAAATCCGACTCAATTTGCTCCTAGCGAAGATCTCGCACGTTATCCTCGACCAGTTCGCGATGATAATGCATTGTGTTTGAGTCTTGGGGTGGACGTGCTGTTTCGACCTCAAGATCTTTATCTAGCCGATCATTCCACCTGGGTGGATGAGCTGACATTAAGCTCAGACTACTGTGGGCGGCAACGTCCGGGCCATTTTCGCGGGGTATGCACCGTAGTCCTCAAACTTTTTCATTTGGTGCGCCCCGACATGGCGTTCTTCGGACGGAAAGATTTTCAGCAATTGAAAGTGATTGAACGAATGGTTCGGGACTTGGATCTTGCAGTGAAAGTGAAGGAGTGTCCGACGGTAAGAGAAGCAGACGGGCTTGCTCTGAGTTCGCGGAATCGCTATTTGAATGAAGTAGAAAGGCAGCAAGCGACATCGATTTTTCGGGCGCTGACCTTGGCTCGTGATTTAGCTCAAGCTGGCGGTGTCAGCGCAGGGAAAGTGATGCGTATGGCTCAAAAAACGATCGAGAAACACGGGAAACCGACCCTGATTGAATATGTTCAGGTGGTCGAGGAAGATAGCCTGCGACCTTTCGATGACCGGGAAACCCTTTCCTCACCATGCACCATGCTGGTTGCCGCGTGGTGGGGCCACACCCGACTGATTGACAATCTCCGATTGCTTTAGCAGGCGAATACGATTCTTTTTTGCATGATACAATACGACTTCGTGGTCATAGGCAGTGGCATTGCTGGACTTTCGTTCGCTTTAAAAGCAAGCCACCACGGTTCGGTCGCGCTTATCACCAAAACCGCGCTTTTTGAAAGTAACACTGCTTATGCCCAGGGCGGAGTTGCTTGCGTGACGAGCACAGAAGATTCTTTTGAACTGCACATCGCTGATACTTTGGAGGCAGGAGCCGGCCTATGTGATGAAGCTGCGGTGCGCACCATTGTGACCGATGGACCTCAGCGCATCGCCGAACTTATTGAGTATGGAGTTCGCTTTGACGAACGTGAACTGCCGGGCGGCTTCCGTGAGCTTGATCTTGGCAAAGAAGGCGGACATAGCAAACGGCGGGTCTTGCATTTTCAAGATTCAACCGGACGCGAAATTGAGCAGGCTCTGATTGACCGGGTCCGGGAGAGTGAAAACATCACCGTACTGGAGCATCACATGGCGGTGGATCTGATAACCACTGGGAAACTTGGTTTCACGGCAGAAGACCGCTGCCTCGGCATCTATGTGCTCGACACTGTTGAGGATAGGGTTTTAACCCTTCGCACCGACCGAGTTGTTTTGGCCAGTGGCGGTTGTGGTAAGGTCTATTTATATACAACCAATCCTTCGGTGGCCACCGGGGATGGGGTTGCCATGGCCTGGCGTGCTGGTGCAGCGATCTCGAATATGGAGTTTATCCAGTTCCACCCCACCTGCCTTTTTCATCACAAGGAAAAGTCTTTTTTGATTAGCGAAGTGCTTCGGGGCGAGGGAGCGGTTTTGGTTAATAGCGGTGGACAGTCGTTCATGGAAAAATATCACCCTCGTGCCTCCCTGGCACCTCGTGATATTGTGGCTCGAGCGATCGATGCAGAGATGAAGCGCACCGGCGCGCCTTGTATGTTTTTGGATATCACCCATAAATCGCCAGAATTCATCAGGGAACGTTTCCCAAACATTTATGAAAGGTGCCTTAGCTTGGGTATCGACATTACCAAAGAGCTAATCCCGGTCGTCCCGGCTGCCCACTACCAGTGTGGAGGAATTAAGACGGACACCTTTGGAGCCAGCACTTTGGCCGGGCTTTATGCCATTGGCGAAGTGGGCTGCACCGGACTTCATGGCGCGAACCGATTAGCAAGCAATTCGCTCTTGGAAGGGCTGGTTGTGGCGCATCGCGCCTTAGAAAAGATTCTCAAAGAAGGCTCCGGGGCTTGGATCCCAGGAAGAAGCTACGAGGTGCCCGAGTGGGAAAGCGGTGATGTGTCGGATGTGGATGAGTTGGTGGTGATCTATCACAACTGGGATGAGATCCGCCGGCTGATGTGGGACTACGTAGGAATCGTGCGAACCGAGAAACGCTTAAAGCGAGCGAGCACCCGGCTGCTGAATCTTCTACGGGAGATCCAAGATTTTTATTGGAATTTTAAAGTGAGTAGAGACCTTCTTGAGCTACGCAATTTGGCGGCGGTGGCGTCTCTGATTGTTGACTCTGCCTTAGCGCGCAAAGAAAGTCGGGGCCTGCATTATACCCTGGACTATCCTGAGCTTGATCCGCAGAGGTATCTTCGCGACACCACTCTCCGGCGCTACTAATGGCATGGCCTCACGTCGTCCAATTGGTTTTTTTGACTCAGGGGTGGGCGGCCTTTCCGTGGTGAAAGAAGTACAGGGACTCATGCCATCCGAGGATATTCTTTATTTTGCGGATTCGGCTTGGGCACCTTATGGAGGGAGGCGGGAGACCGACGTCCGGGGGCGTTGCGCTTTAATCGCTCGGGAACTCGTGCAGCGAGACTGCAAAGCACTGGTCATCGCTTGCAACACCGCAACCGCAGCGGCAGCTTCGTCACTGCGACAGATCTATCGGATTCCGGTTGTGGGCATGGAACCTGCGGTGAAACCGGCCGTTCAAGCCACTCGCAACAACCGGGTTGGGGTTCTTGCCACGGTTGGCACGTTGAAAAGCGCCAGGTTCGCGGCGCTCCTGGAGCGCTTTCAAAAAGAAGTGCATGTGGTAACTCAGCCTTGCCCGGGCTTGGTTGAGTTGGTTGAGCGCGGAGAATTTGATGCGCCAGAAACGAGCGCTTTATGTGAAAAATATTGTCAGCCGTTGATGGAGGCGGGCGTTGACGTGGTGGTGCTGGGCTGCACCCATTATCCCTGGCTGAGAGGGATTCTGGCCAGCATTTTCGGGCCCGAGGTGTCCTTGATTGAAACCGGTCGGGCCGTAGCGGAAAGGCTTGCGGCTCGACTTGAGTTTTCCAAGCTGAGAAGCGACCGTATTAACACTGGGTCTCTCGTTGTTTATACCACCGGCTCTGCGGATCACACTCAAGCGCTCTTGCGAATAATGCAACTCAACGGATCAGTGGAGAGCATGCATCGTTTGAGCTGACGGTAGGCCATCCCTTGGTTGATAGCATTGCAGTGGATCGGGTTAGGGAAAGATGCCGTGATTCTCATAGCTATGGGCAACTCGCTCAATGGCCATGAGAAAACTTGCGGTCCGCAAACTAGGCAGATCACGTTGCTTCCAAAGTTCGGAAATTTTTTGAAACGATTGACTCATGGTCTGTTCGAGGGCAGACCGCACAAGCTCTTCTTCACTCGGTCCGCGGATGAGTCGAAGCCGGGCGTCGCCGGTCACGTTTTTGCCAACCAACATTTCGATCTGCTCAACAAGTTCCCTCTTTACCAATTCTTCGTGTCGAGAAATCATTCGGTCGAAGCTGACCCCAGCTCGGTTTTTTAGCCATTCAAAGTAGGATACCGTGACACCGCCGGCGTTAAGATAAATATCCGGAATAATCATGATACCTTTTTGGGTCAGGATTTTCTCTGCTTGATAGTCGACAGGACCGTTGGCTGCTTCGGCGATGATCTTTGCTTGGATGCGCTCGGCGTTGTGCTTAGTGATTTGACCTTCCAAAGCTGCGGGGACAAGCACATCGCATTCTGCTTCCAGCAGCCGGTGGCCGGGTTCGACATTGCGAGCTGAAAGAAAGTTAAGCAGGGAACCCGTTTCTGAGCGGTGTTTTTGTACGATCTCGGGGTCTAATCCGTTTCGACAGTAGATGCCGCCTTCCCTCTCAATAATCCCGACGATTATGCCTCCGGCCTGGTGTATAAAATTGGCGGCGTGCCAACCCACGTTGCCGAGGCCTTGAATGATAAAGCGCTTTCCATCCACACCTGTGGTGAGCCCCAAAGGCTCAACCAAGTCCTTGCGTTCAAGAAAAGCGCGCAAGCCGAAAAATACTCCGAGGCCAGTGGCAGTGCTCCGACCGGGAATGCCTTGCATAGAAACCGGTTTTCCGGTGACGCACGCGTAGACATCGGGGCTGTTCATCTTCAGGTTTTTGTAGGTGTCAGCAATCCAGCCCATCTCGCGTTCGCCAGTTCCGTAGTCCGGAGCCGGCACGTCAATATCTGGCCCGATGAAGTTTTTGCGAATCAGTTCGGCGGTGTAACGTCGAATCACCCTCTCCCGAAACCCCACACTCGCCGTAGCTGGATCAATGACCACGCCGCCCTTGGCTCCCCCGAAAGGCACACCTACGACGGCGCACTTATAGGTCATCAGGGCGGCGAGCGCGATGGTTTCGTCGAGATTGACGTGTGGGCTAAAGCGGATGCCGCCCTTGGTCGGTAGGCGGTGATAGCTATGCTCAGCGCGGTAGGCTTCTACGACCTGGATGCTACCGTCATCCCGTCGAACTGGAAACCTCATACGGTAAGTGGCGTTGCAAGCGCGTACCTGGGCAATGACTCCACGGTCCAGCTTGGTATAGCGCACTGCATCATCAAAGGCATGGCTTACACTGCGGAAGAAAAGGCTTCGTTCAGACATAACACATCACAAAACCATGAAACCCTGATTATGAGCTTCTCGCAAGCAAATTAAAGCCGAGCTCCGATGAGGAAAGTAGCTACCCGGTTACACAGGGAAGGAAAAGAACGGCGATCTCCACAAAGTCATTGATGGCAATCTACGATGTTTCGTTCTTGCCATTGTTCGGGCAAACACGCATGATCCTGTTATGGTTATGCGGATTTCTATGTTTCCTTGCCAGACATTTCCGAAAGTTGCTGCGTTTTATCTCTGTGTCTTGGGGTTGCTAACCAGCACCGTCGCGGAAGAGGTTCCACGTGATCCTGCTCAGGAGATCGCCGCTTTAATTGGGGACGAGAATCTCGACCAGC
>DAIRSW010000181.1:0-4853 GCA_036804205.1 Verrucomicrobiia bacterium
CTTTCAGTAAGGTGCGGCACTTTATGAAAGCTGTGCTGCTTGCTGGTGGACTTGGGACTCGTCTTTCCGAAGAAACCGTTCTGAAACCAAAACCGATGATCGAAATCGGCGGTCGCCCCATTCTTTGGCATGTGATGCAGATTTATTCAGCCCACGGCATTCATGACTTTATCATCTGCGCCGGGTACCGCGGGTATATGATCAAAGAATATTTTGCTAACTATTTTCTGCATCAATCCGATGTGACCTTTGATATTCGCGAGAACCGAATGGAGGTGCATGAAAAACGCTCAGAACCTTGGCGAGTGACCGTGGTGGATACTGGCGATGATTCGATGACCGGAGGACGTCTTAAACGAATCGGTCGTTATCTTGATGGCGAAACGTTTCTCATGACTTATGGCGATGGTGTCGGCAATGTGGATGTTTCGGCCTCAATCGCTTTTCATCGGGAGCATGGAAAACTCGCAACTCTCACCGCGGTGCAACCTACTGGCCGTTTTGGAGCCTTGAATCTTACCGGTGCGCAGGTGACCTCTTTTCAAGAAAAACCCCAAGGTGATGGAGGCTGGATCAATGGCGGTTTTTTTGTTCTCGAACCTGCGGTGCTGGATTACGTGGAGGGGGACTCAACCATTTGGGAAAGACAACCGATGGAAGGCTTGGCCCGTGACGGGCAGATGATGGCGTATCATCATGAGAATTTTTGGCAGCCTATGGATACCTTGCGCGATAAGCATCGCTTGGAGGAGCTTTGGGAGAGTGGGGAGGCACCGTGGAAAATCTGGTAGCACGGCTCTCGCCGTGCTACCAGATTTTCCGTTGAAGGGTTGAAGGGTTGAGGGGTTGAGCCGAGGAGTCGAGAGGATTATGCAAGAACAGAACAGAAACCAAAGGTCAGCAGCAAGCGCCCCCGGGGGCGAGTATCGTGGGTCTAGAAAGCCAAGGCGACGATTTCGCTTCGAAAAAATAGAATCATGGCAGCGCGCTCGCGCCTTCAATCAACTTGTCTATGAAGCGACAAAAAAATTTCCCAAAGCAGAGATCTTCGGTCTAACCTCGCAGGTGCGGAGGGCCTCCGTTTCAGTATCGTCAAACATCGCAGAAGGAAGCGGCAGGAACTCGGACGTGGATTTTGCGCATTTTTTGGAAATTGCATATGCTTTGCTCATGGAAACATGCTCACAATTGTTTTTGGCCATTGACCAAAAATACATCGCCGAGGAGGACTCCGAGTTGCTGTTTAATGAAGCCGACGCTCTCGTGGGAATGATTGTCGCACTAAGTAAGTCCTTAGGCCGAGAATCAAGAATCAGCACGGACACTAGTCCAAATCGCCATTAGGCTCGCTGCTCATCGCCCTCCCTCGACTCTCGACCCCTCGACCCTCGACTGCAAATGCACATGTCCTTTGATCCTCAAACCTTCCAGACTTTCGCCGGTAAAAAAGTCTGGGTATCCGGTCATACGGGCTTTAAAGGGGCCTGGCTCTGCGAATGGCTTCTTTCTTTAGGAGCGGAGGTTCATGGGTTCAGTCTGCCAGAACCTGTGAGCGAGCCGTCCTTATTTGCTCAGCTTGACTTGTCCAATCGTATCCAAGACGGACGCGGTGACATCCGAGATGCTGCCGTGCTCACAGAGTCAATCCGGCAAGCGGACCCCGATTTTGTTTTCCATATGGCGGCGCAGCCTTTGGTGCGGCTTTCCTATAAGCAACCCATGGAAACCTGGCAGACGAACGTAATGGGAACCATCCAGGTATTGGAAGCTTTAAGGAAAATCCAGGAAGACTCAGACGTGGCTTTGATCTCCCCGATGGTGGCTGTGTTTATTACCACTGACAAGGTTTACGAAAACCGGGAGTGGCTCCATGGTTATCGGGAGGAAGATCCTCTCGGGGGGTATGATCCTTATAGCTCGAGTAAAGGGGCCGCTGAAATTGCCATCGCCTCTTGGCGACGATCGTTTTTTCATGCAGGTCCGATAAGAATCGCTTCCGCCCGTGCTGGTAATGTGATTGGTGGCGGGGATTGGGCGGCGGACCGGATCATGCCTGATGCCATCCGGGCGTTGGCTGCAGGCACACCCATCCCCGTGCGTAATCAGACATCCACTCGTCCTTGGCAACATGTTTTGGAGCCGCTTTCAGGTTACTTGCTTTTGGCGGCCAAGTTGGCCTCAACCCTCGACCCTCGAGTCCCAACCGATCTGTGTTCCTCTTTCAACTTTGGGCCTCAGCTAGAATCCAATCGCACCGTTCGGGAGTTGGTGGAGGAATCACTTAAACACTGGCCAGGAGAATGGAAGGATCTATCAGATCCTCTCGCCCCACATGAGGCCGGTAAGCTGAATCTTGCCACCGACAAAGCTTTTCATATGCTCGGGTGGTCTCCTCGATGGGATTTTGCTACCACCATAGCTAAGACTGTGGAATGGTATCGCGAAGTCCAGCAAGGGGCGAGCCCGCTCGAGTTGACCCAGAAACATATTCAAACGTATTGTCATTTATGAGTCTTAAAGTGATCAAACATGCTGAGACAGTAGAAATTCTTGAGGGCGATATTCCCTTCCACACGCCTGTGCGCCTTTACACAGAAGATGAGATGAACGCCTTGCGTGCTTGGCAAGCCCTCCCTGGCGAGACGCGAGACGATATGATGCAACAAGCCCAAAGCGCTTCTTATCGAGAATGGATGAAGGAAAGCGAGTGGGACCAAATTTTGCTCAGGGAAGAGCCGGGTAATGAGCTTTCTTTGGATGACTTTAAGCCCTGACCCTTACACAAAATGATCGGTGATATTGTTTATACTCAGTTTCCATTTTCCGATACGCCGGAGTTCAAAATCCGTCCGGGACTTGTAATTTCGGCCGCAGACGAGCATGGCGACTTTTATCTTCTCAAAATCACAACAAAAGACAACGGCACAGGTAAAAGAATTCCTTTAACTCCCGAGATGTTTGCTCAAGGTGGGCTGCCCTTGGAATCTTTCGTTGATCTTTTGGACAGCTCCAAAACGAACACGGCTATGGTGGTGAGCTATCGAGGTCGTCTCAAGGATTCCGTCATCGCAGACTTCCTTAAGCGTCGCATCGAAAGTTCGACTCGCGAGTTCTCCGCTCTGGCCCATGCGGCTCAGCGCCCGGGGAACGATCCCGCTCGTCAAGAATCTTCCGCCGGACCCGCTGCGATCCCTTACGCCGGTCGAGTGTTCACCGAAGACGAAGTTGAAGCGGCGGTCTCGGCCACGCTCGATTTCTGGCTGACTTTAGGCAAAGAAGGCGACGCGCTTGAAAAAGAGCTCGGCGACTTTTTGGGCGTCAAACGCAGCATTCTCACCAACTCCGGCTCCTCGGCCAATCTCCTGGCTTTTTCGGCCTTAACCAGTCACAAGCTGCCGGATCATAAACGCATTCGACCGGGTGACGAAGTGATTACTTGCGCAGCCGGCTTCCCAACCACCGTGACCCCCATTATTCAGAATCAGGCTGTACCAGTGTTTCTCGATAATCTGCCACGGACGGGTAATGCCGACATCTCCGTGCTTGAGCAGGCTTATGTTCCCGGGAAGACCAAGGCGGTGATGATGGCTCACGCTCTGGGCAACCCCTTTGAACTGGCCACGGTCCTAGATTTTTGCCATCAACATGATCTTTGGCTGATCGAAGATAATTGTGATGCCTTGGGATGCACCTATTCCATGCCGGTTGATATGGCCAAGAGGCTGGGCTTGGAGTATCTTTTGAAAATTGCAGAGAAAGGGGCCCACCCTCTGATTCGTCTCCACAACTCGACTCTCACCGCGCCGACCGGAACTTGGGGGGACCTGAGCACACAGTCTTTCTACCCTCCACATCACCTCACCATGGGCGAAGGCGGGGCAATTAACGTGGTGAAAGACATGAAGCTCAAAGTGTTGGTAGAAAGTTTCCGTGACTGGGGACGGGACTGTTGGTGTCCGAGTGGAAAAGATAATACCTGCAACAAGCGCTTCGGCTGGCAATTGGGTGAACTGCCGGACGGGTATGATCACAAGTATATCTATTCGCACCTTGGTTATAACTTAAAACCACTGGATCCTCAGGCTGCGATCGGTCGGGAGCAGGTCAAAAAGCTACCCGCCTTTATTGAAGCACGCCGGCGCAACTGGCAGCACTTACGCGCTGGGTTGATGGGCTTAGACGATGCCTTGGAATTTTCATTGCCCACCCATGCGGTAGCTTGGCGACTGGATGGGTGGAAGCGAGCGCAAGCGGAGAATTTTCCTGAGAACTGGCAAGACCACTGTTTTGAATGGGACAACAGTGGTTGCCGGACGGATTGCAGTTGGTTTGGCTTTATGATGCTTGTAAAGCCTGAAGCCCCGTTCAGCCGCACCGATTTTGCTAAACATCTTGATGAGCATAAGATCGGCAACCGCATGCTTTTTGGCGGCAACCTGGTTCGTCAACCCTCCTTTGTTCAGCTACGCCGCGACAATCCGGGGGCCTTCCGAATCGTTGGGGCTGCGGGTGGAGCTGTGGTGGAAGGGGTCGCCTCTCCCTTAACTCCGCCCCATTTTGCCATTTCCGGTCTGTTAGGCGCTGATCGCATCATGGACCAGGCTCTCTTCATTGGTGTTTACCCCGGCCTCACCGGCGAGCAAATCAATCGAATGATTGAGTGTATTCAGGCTTTGGTGCGAGCGCGGTGATGAAAATTTTATTGACCGGAGGGACCGGTTTTATTGGGCGGCATGTCGTGCGTGAGTTGCTGGCTGCTGGTCATCAGGTGTTCGCGCTTGCTCGGCAAAAGCCGATGGCTGCTGAGCCGGGTTTAGTCTGGATCGAGGGTGGATTGGCCGATGCAAGCTTGG
>DAIRSW010000182.1:0-4782 GCA_036804205.1 Verrucomicrobiia bacterium
ATGAAGCTGGCGATCTGGGGGTCTGTCAAAGATTTATGATATTTTCAACAGCAGCCAGCCCGGTGAAATGTGAACATGCTTCGTTGTGTTCGACAGACCGCTTTAAACCCCCGCTATTCCTTTTCCCAGACCTCATAGGCTCCCTCTTCAAGATCCTTCTGCAACAGTGCGAGGTGTTTGTGGAGCTGTTTTCGGAAAGCCTTGTTCTGGATCGTGATATTGGTCCCGACCAGATCCTTTTTGTCACGATAGAAGAGCAAAAACAGGGTGTCCTCAGCAACTGCCAGGAGATGAACAATCCGCCGGGCACCTTCCGGCGAAGTGGCATAAACTTTGAGCAAGCGGGAACCCTTGGGCAACCCTTCACCCTTGATCGATGTGGCGAGTTCAATGGTGCAGGAGCGCTTCAACGGCTCAATGTGAATCTCTGGAACAGACACCTCCCCAAACTCCGCCTCGCAAATCGATCGGGCCAAAACCAGACGCATTACCGGCGAACTTTGTTCCAAGTCTCCGCCACATGATCCATTTTTCGCTGGGTTTCGGCATCGACAGGGACCGACTCAGCCGTCCATGGCTGCTCAGCTTCCAGAGAAAAGGGAATGCTACGACTCTGCACAACCTTCTTGAGGTAGATGCGGACAGCCGTGGACATATCCATCCCAATCTCTTCCAAAACTTGATCGGCCTCCGACCGCAGCTCGTCGGGAATCCTGATTTGCAGCGTTTTCATTGCTATATGCCTTATTTATAAATGGCCTATAAATGATCATGCAATGCTCACTCACTTCGTCAATATTTTTTAGGAACGGTGTCAGCCGTGAATGACACTAACTTGAGGTCGTCAGGAGCATGCGGCCCTGTTGGAGTCCCGCCTTTAGGCGGTCTCTGGGGTTCTGGATGAATGAAGCAGGGGGACCGGCTCAAGCCGGGATTCCAACCCTTTGCCCTCCTTGTCGAAGCTGGGCATTCTGGCTCATAAAGCCGCCATAAGTAAGTGCCATTCGGGTCAGCCGCCCAAATATTGACAATTGGATTGTGGGGGTTGAGGAGCAAGGATTGAGTATCAAAAAACAAGAACCAGCGAAAATGGGGTCACCCGTCAAATCTTGACTGTTGCCGCGGAGCAGCCGCTGTCTTTGGCCCTGTTAACGATTACAACCTGGTGCTTCCTCCAACCCCTGAGGGCTCGTCGCGCGTCCGGGACGGGACTCCAACTGGGTGCTCCAACCCGCCGCTTCCCCCGGTGCGGATCTGCATTCAATTCGAAAACGCTCCCCTTACGGAAAGACTTACTTCCTACTTTCCGGTCGCAGCCGTGGTAGGCGAGGACGAAACCAGAGTGCCGCATCAGAACGAGTCGCGGTAACGTTTGGCCACTTTACCGTCTTTATCGACGATACCGACGTTCACCAGGTATTCGCGTGCTTTCTTGGGGGAGGTGATCTCTTTTTTGAAGAAGGCTTCCATCTGCCGGATTTCCTGTTTCGCCTCGGCCTTGGTCATCGTGCAGTGTCCCGTGGTCATGGAAAGAACATAGCCCACGTTATGATAAGTTGACAAGATGTATGAAACACGGCGGGAGTGGGAAATCGAGTCAGCGCGTCACATCTTGACAGTGGTCACGGAGCAGCAATTGGCTTTAGCTCCTGTTAACTCTAACCCCTGAGGGGAGCCTCCCGCGTGCGGGACGGGACTCCAGCGGGTGCTCCAACCCACAACTGCGGTGAGAATGGCTATCTGCCGTGAATGGCACTAACTTAGGCAGTCTGGGGGCATGCGGCCCTGTTAGAGTCCCGCCTTGGCCAGTGATGCATTGATTCTAAAATCGGAATTGGCTGAAGCTGTCAACCAAGTGGTACTCTTCATTAACTCAATGCTTGGGCCGTTGATACACTTTTTGCAAAATTTCCTCGATCTTCGGTTCGTGCACCCGTAGTTCGCGGATGGCTATCCGAGCGGATAAAGCCTGAATCAAGGAAGGTGCGCTCATCGACGTCCTCTCGAAGCGCAACCAACTTTTGTTCGTCTCCCTTTTGAAGACTTCGACCCCGGGAAGGTTCAACGCAGGCAACTCAGATTCGTGCTCGACTTCCATCACCCGGCAAGGAGCCA
Organism: Verrucomicrobiia bacterium; assembly: GCA_036804205.1. Taxonomy (GTDB): domain Bacteria; phylum Verrucomicrobiota; class Verrucomicrobiia; order Chthoniobacterales; family CALDSX01; genus DAIRSW01. The sequence continues at coordinate 2,116 of DAIRSW010000182.1, forward strand.
AACGCTCCATCAGTCCGCTTAAAGGTCCATCCTCTACGACCACCCCGTGATTGATAATGACGAGCCGCTGGCAGAGTTTCTCCACGTCATCCAAATCGTGCGTTGTTAACATTACGGTCGTTTTCCTGACTCGATTGAGTTCAAGAATGAAATCACGAATCCGTTGCTTGGCTTCAACATCAAGCCCGATGGTCGGTTCGTCGAGAAAGAGGATGTCTGGATTATGCAGTAGGGCGGCTGCGACCTCGCCCCGCATCCTTTGACCGAGGGAGAGTGAACGGACGGGACTGTCGAGAATCTCCCGGAGTCCAAGGGTTTCCTCCAGCCATCCGTGATTAGCTTGATACGTTTCTAAGGGGATCTGGTAGATGCGGCGGAGGAGTTCGAAGGATTCGCCTAGGCGGAGATCCCAATAGAGCTGTGTGCGTTGTCCGAACACTACCCCAATGCGGCTAGCCAGAGCTTGGCGATCCCTCCAGGGGGAGAGCCCGTCCACCATCACTTCTCCTGAACTAGGAAGCAAAATGCCACAGAGCATTTTGATGGTGGTGCTTTTGCCGGCACCATTGGGTCCGAGGTAGGCGACAGTCTCTCCTTTTTCGATGGAAAGGTTGATGTGATCGACGGCCAGAATTTTCTTTTTGCGCGGGAAAAATAATGAAGTGAAAGCGGCACCGACACCCGCGGCCTTTTCTGTGACGGTGTATTCTTTGACGAGGTCGATGGTTTGAATCAGTGGCATAAAAAACGTTGGTTTCGATAGGAAATTAAGATCCGGTGCTTTCGTACTTCTTGAGTCCCGCTCGGAACACAAGCATACCCATCCAAAAAACAAAAATTCCGACCAAAGGAGTTGCGATGGAGACGCCTAAGGGCAGGGGCCGTGGAGTTTCAACTTGGAGCCAATCGGCCGCCGGATAGAAGCTGATAAAGGCTATCGGAATGAGCAGGCTGAAGACCCACTGGAGGAACCACGGATAGAACGAGATGGGATAAAGGCTTCCGCGTTGTTGAATATCGTGCATCAGACCGTTGAGAGCACCGCTACGCAGGGTCCAAAACGCGAGACTGTTGACAATCAAATAGAGGCCCGCGCGCAGCAGCATCGCGCCCAGCACCGTGACCAGCAGCAGCACCATGTTTGGAAAGGTCCAAGCAATGTTCACATGGAGACAACCGTAACCGAAGATGATGATTCCAGGAATCAGATCGATGGCACCGATGAGATTCACAACGCGAGTCAACAGTTGGTAGAGGATGTCCATGGGTCGAACAATCATCCGGTCGAAAGCGCCATTGTTCACCATCCATTCGATCTGCCACGTTGGAATAAAGAAAATGACCTGCAATCCGTGGCTGAGGAGGGCCAAGCCATAAAGAAACGCGAGTTCCGGGAAGCTCCAGCCCGAGAGGGGTTGGAAGCGGGTGGCAAGGACATGGAGCATCCAGATACCTGAAAAGTATTGGATCGGAATCATTAGGCCCCAACTCAAAAGGAATGCCGGGTACTCAAGCTGACGTTGAAGCGAAATGCGGGCGCTGAACCAGGCCACGCCCAAATAGTGGGAAAGTGTTCGATTCATGACGGTGGATTTAACCTCCTTGAATGAGCACCTTGCGGCGGGCCCTTCTCCAGATGAACAACAACAACCCTGACAACAACACGACCCAAACCGCCTGTAATCCTAGGATCCGCAAGGCTTCCATGCCCGTGGTTTTTCCAATGAAAATTCCGAGTGATCCCTGATAGGTGTAAACAAAGGGCAACCAATCACAGATGCGGGAAAACCATTCGGGAAAAAACCAAAGCGGAACAAAACTACCCGACAGAATCCCGACCAATGCATTCTTAACCATGTTCAACTGCCCGAGTTCTACCGTCCAAAAAGCAGTCATCGCCACCAAGGCCGTCATCAACCAGAGAATCAAATAGGCGAAAACACAGGCAGGCAAGAACCAGAGGAATGCCTCCAGAGAGGCGGGGAGCAGGGAGCCCGCCATCAAGAATCCACAGGCCAGCACCGGCAATCCTTTGGTCAGGAGGGAAGAGACGGATTGACCAACGTCTTCCGCCAACCAAAGAAACATCGGTTCGACCGGACGGAGCAGGTCGGTGCTGATTTGTCCCTGCATCACCCGATCCCGAATGGTGTCGGCCACCCCAGCAGTTAAGATAATCCCTAAGAACGCTGAGACCACCGCATAAACCAGCATTTGATGAAGGGCCAAACCTTCCACCGTGAGGTCCCCTCGGAAGGCTGTCCTCCAGATAAAAATCGTCGAGGCCATCAAAATGACCTGACCCGCGATGGAGGTGAAGACCTCGAAACGGTAAGCCATCGACATCAGGATACGGATGCGGGCCACAAAAAAATAGGGCTCGGCGGCGGAGCGAATGTCCTGAAGATGCATAAGAGCCCGAGATGTTAGGTCACGTCGGCTAGGAAACGGAAATTAAAAAATATTTTTCTTCATCCGCACGCGCGGAACGTTCGCGACTACTCGTTATAAATCATGAAGAAGAACGCTCCGTTGCCGATCGCGTTTTCCAGCCGCACCAGAACCCGATTATAGCCTTCTTGAAAATGGACTTTCCGAAACGCTTCATCCGGTTGCGCTGCTTTCAGGTGGTTGCTGCTCTGGTAGATCAGATAGTCATTGATCCAA
>DAIRSW010000183.1:0-4777 GCA_036804205.1 Verrucomicrobiia bacterium
GCTGTTCCCCATACATACCGCCAAAATTCAATTCTTTTTGAGACGGTTTCCGGAGCTTCGCCCTCCCTAGCCTGTGGTAGGACCGAAATTCGTTCCGAATTCCGCTACAGGTCGGCTTTTTTCGGCGGCTGATCTTTTTTGAATCTGGCCTAGCCAAGGCGGGAAGTTCCTCCTAGTATCAGAGCCATGAAGCGTGTTCGGCTTTTTCTTTATCTAATTGCAGGCGTCGTGGTCACTGGGCTGGGAGGCTTGCTAGGGATCAATGCCTGGGTGCAGTCAGACCAAATGCGTGAGCTTTTGGAGGACGCCGCAACCGAGGCCACCGGGATGGAGGTGAAGATGACCAAAGCCAGTTATACCCCATGGGGTGGACTTCGAGTGGAGGGTATTCAGGTGCCGGATGTTCAGCAAGAAACAGCATTTTTTGAAGCCGCACGTCTCTTGATACGACCACAGCTTTTGCCGTTGATTGAACGTCGCGTGGAGCTGGACGAGGTTTTATTGGAAGGACCGGTGGTGACTTGGGTGCAGAACGAGGAAGGCCAATTTGTACTGCCATTGCGTGAAAAGAAGGCGGCCAAGGTTCGTGAACCAGGCGAACGCCCTGAGCCAGTGGCAGATCGCCCCAAAAAAGCACCTCAGGAACCGCTCCTGATTTCGGCTCGGGCCGTGCTGTTGAAGGACGGTTTTATCACCTTGCGCGATCGCAAAGGAGAGGCCCTGGCTGAAGTAGAGAATCTGAATGTGACCGCAGCATTGGGAGCGACCGGCGAAGCTTCCGGACGTGCCGAGGCGGGCGAGTTCCGGTTTGCTAAGATGCTTCGGCTTTCTTCGGTGATCGCTCCCTTTCTTTACACCGACGAAGCTTTCGAGGCGGCACAGTTTCAGGCCAAATTGGCATCCGGCCAGGTGACCGGGGATTTCCGGGTGAGCCAAGCCGAAGCGGGCTCACCCTTTCGGGTGAAGTTGGAAATCACGGAGAGTCAGTTGGAAGAAATGCTCGCCGACATGGCAGCGGCGGATGACATAGCCGTGACCGGATTACTTTTTGTTGATGCGGAAGCGAGTGGTGATCTTGAGGATGCCGCGTCGCGTCGCGGGCGTATCGATTTGCGGGTGGAACAAGGTGTGGTGAACCAGCTGGGACTGCTAGAAACGCTGACCAAGGTTCTGAAGCTGCCAGAGCTTGCTCGCGTGGAGTTGACCGAAGCCTATGCAGCGGTGCGGATTCGCGGTGAGGAGTTTCGTTTGGACGAATGCTTGGTGCAGTCCGATCATTTACGGGTGGTCGCGAAGGGCAGGGTGACGGCTGAGCAAGAGCTGAAGATTAAGGCGCGGTTGAGTTTATCCCCCACGCTGCAAGGACGTCTCCCGCGCGAAGTGGCGCGGGCTTTTAGCAGTGACAATGAGGTGGAAGGATGGAAGGGCCTCGATTTTGATGTGACCGGCACCTTAAGCCGTCCGCGCAGTAACCTGCAGGATCGTTTGGTGCGTGGGGTGCTTGGCAATTTCTTAGGAAACTAGAATTTACCTCTATGGCTCGCTTGGAGGGTAAAAATGCGACGGTGCTCGCGGTGATCGACGCAAGCACGGAGTTTCTCAAGAAGCACCAGATTGAATCGCCCAAAACCAATGCACAGCAGTTGCTGGCCATGGTGCTGGAAATGGATCGGACCAGCTTGTATATGAATTTTGAGCAGGTCTTGAGCGAAGCCGAGTTGACCGAGGCTCGGGCGTTGGTAAAGCGTCGGGCTGAGGGAGTGCCGTTGCAGCATTTGCTAGGCACGGTGCAGTTTCTCGACTGGACTTTTAAAACGGATGGGCGCGCCTTGATTCCTCGCCACGAAACGGAGTTGCTGGTGGATAACTTGCGTCGGCGCTGGCAAACCCAAGTGACCGAGCCGCCGGAGGAGCAAGCCGACGGGGTTGAGCCAAAACCCGGTCAGGTGTCCTGGCCCTGCCCCAAAAGCCTGCTCGATGTTGGAACCGGTAGCGGGGTCATTGCCTTAGCTTTGGCTTTGAGTTTTCCTGAAATGCAGGTTTTTGCCTGCGACAAGAGCGAGGAGGCTCTAGCTTTAGCCCAAGAAAACGCCACGAAGTTGGGTGGCAAAGACCGGGTGCAATGGCTTGTCTCGGATCTGTTTGCGGCTTTGCCCGCTGACCTAAGCTTTGATGCGGTGGTGGCCAACTTGCCCTACATCCCTCGAGGAGAGATTGCCGAGCTGAGTCGCGAGGTGAAGGCGGATCCGCATCTGGCTTTGGATGGCGGAGACGATGGCTTGGAGTTGATTCGGCATTGTATCGCCGACGCGCCCGGTCGGTTGAACCCTGGTGGACTACTGATGCTGGAGATCGGTTTTGATCAAGCCACGCAGGTGATGGATCTGCTAAATTCGGCGAATTTTCACGACATCCAGGTGGATCTGGATTATGAACAACGTGAACGATTCGTAAGCGGACGATATGGATAAAATTTTAGTATATGGCGGGCACGGAAAACTCCGTGGCACAGTAAAAATTAGTGGGTCAAAAAACTCGGCCTTGCCGATTTTAGCGGCGACTTTGTTGACGAAGGAAACCTGCGTGATTCATCGGGTGCCGGATCTGAGCGACATTCATTATATGCTGCAGATTTTGACCTGCCTGGGCTGTGAAGTGGAGCGGGCCAGTGGCACGGTGACGGTGCGCGCGGAAAAAATTCAAACACTCGCGCCGTATGAAGTTGTGCGGAGAATGCGTGCTTCGGTGTGTGTGATGGGGCCACTGCTTGGACGGGAGAAAGAAGCCACGGTTTCGCTCCCGGGAGGTTGCGTGATTGGTGATCGCCCGATCGATTTGCATTTGCGGGGTTTTGAAGCCCTGGGAGCCATGGTGCGTGTGGAGAGCGGTTACGTCAAAGTGTTTGCTTCGCAACCACGTGGGGCCGTGGTGGACATGAAAGGTAAATTTGGCTCCACGGTTTTGGGCACCGACAACGTGATGATGGCTGCCGTGTTGGCGGATGGGGTTACGGTGATTGAAGGAGCCGCCCAAGAACCTGAGGTAGTGGATTTGGCGAATTTCTTGATTAAGATGGGTGCAAAGATTGAAGGTGCCGGAACGGCGCGCATCATTATCGAAGGCGTGCCCGAGCTGCATGGCACCGAGCATGCCGTGATTCCCGACCGGATCGAGGCGGGCACCTTTATGATCGCGGCGGCGATGGCCGGGGACAAGGTGCGGGTGCAGAGGGTGGTGCCGGAGCATTTGCAAAGCATCACCGATGCCATCAGGGCGGGCGGTTATGTGGTGGAGACGGATCAGGATTCGGTGACAATTTCTAGAAACGGCCAAGTTTATCCGGTTGATCTAACCACGGAGCCTTATCCGGGTTTTCCGACTGACATGCAGGCGCAGATGTGTGCGCTGATGAGCATTACTCACGGCAGGAGTCGCATTACGGATCAAGTTTTTCCGCAGCGCTTTATGCATGTCGCAGAACTTAAACGCATGGGTGCAACCATTGATCTCGAGCAAAGCACCGCGCATATCAGCGGGGTGGATAACTTAAGTGCTGCTCCGGTGATGGCGAGCGATCTGCGTGCGTCCGCTGCGCTGGTGCTCGCGGGCTTGCAAGCGGTCGGCATCACGGAGGTCAATCGTGTCTACCATATTGATCGTGGCTATGAGCATATTGATGAAAAGCTGATCGATCTGGGTGCCCATATTGAGCGAGTGAAAGCTTGAGTCCCACCCAGGTGCGAACTGAATCACGATTAAGCAAGCTGCTTTTCATTGGGGCTTATCCCTGCTCTTTTAAGGTCTAGATAAGGGGATGCGAACTGGAACCAGAAAAAGCCTTTTTGGCGTAATCATGGTGGCTTCAATGCTTTTGCCAGCGAGCGGCGCAGCGATCACTTATACCGGCGTGAACCTGGCCGGAGCAGATTTTGGGGCACCACCCTTTGGAACGATGCCCGGCACTTTCGGTAACGAATACACCTATCCTGGCAGTTTTGAGATCGATTATTTTATCTCAAAAGGCGCTCACACCTTTCGGCTGCCATTCCGATGGGAACGTCTCCAGCCGACCTTAGGTGCACCATTTGACCAAGCGGAGTTTGAACGGCTCAAGGATTTTGTCAACGAAGCCACGGACAAGGGCGGTTACGTTGTTTTGGATCCTCACAATTATGCGACCTACTGGATCGCAGACATGGCTTATCGCATCGGCTCAAGCGAGGTGACCATTGCGCATTTTGAAGACTTTTGGGAGAGGTTGGCAGAAGAGTTTCAAGGTAATTCTCAGGTCATTTTTGGTCTAATGAACGAACCGATTGGGCAGACCGGAGGTTCGCAAGGAGCCGCGATTACCACCGAGCAATGGCTCGCGGCAGCTAACGCTGCGATCGCCGCGATCCGTTCCACGGGGGCGAGCAACCTGATTCTTGTGCCCGGCAACGGTTACACGGGGGGATCAACTTGGTTTAATAACTGGTATGGAACACCCAATGCACAAGTCATGTTGAGCGTGGTTGATCCGGGCAACAACTGGGCTTTTGATATTCACCAATATTTTGACGAGGACGGTTCCGGGACGGATGTGGCCATTTCCACGTCGGTGGGGGTCGATCGGCTCAGCGCCATTACGGGATGGCTTCGCGAGAACGGTATGCGCGCATTCCTTGGAGAATGGGGAATGGCCAACAACAGCACCGATTTTCAGGCGGGCACAAATATGTTGCAGTTCTTGGCCAATAACTCAGATGTGTGGATCGGATGGACCTATTGGGCTGCG
>DAIRSW010000184.1:0-4421 GCA_036804205.1 Verrucomicrobiia bacterium
TGAATTGACTTCTCTAGGATGGCAAATCAAGGATGCCAAGGATGGTTACGAGATTGAAAAGCTTGAATGACCGATTCTCAGATACGGTCGACCGCTGCGAGATCGTTCCGCAAGAACCAGTCGAAAAGGATGAGTCTCTTGCTGTAAAAGCCGAGCGCTTTCGACTTCAGCTTGAAGACATAACCCGGCCTCTTGATTGGTCGTGTATCGATCTACAAAACTCTCCTCGTCGGGAATTGGAGCTGGGATGCGGGGATGGCCTTTTTTTATGGCAATATGCTCTCCGAAATCCGCACACCACATTCATCGGAGTGGAACGTGAAAAACGTCGCGTCATTAAAACCTCACGCAAGCTGGCTGCCAAAAACGTCAGGAACGCACGAGTGCTCCACTGTGAATCGCTCTACACCCTGAGCTTTCTCATTCCGCCCGGGTCGGTCGATATTATTCACGTGTTATTTCCCGATCCCTGGCCAAAGCGGCGTCATTTTAAAAACCGGCTGCTCCAAGCTTCTTTTTTCGAAGCGAGCGAACGGGTTCTACGCATGAACGGAGAAGTGCGATTGATAACCGATTCTGAAGACTATGCCCAGGCGGCGGAGACAGCAGCCCAAAAGTCTAATTCGAACTTCCGGCCTGCCGAATGGATTTCAGATGCGGCCCGGCCAAAAACGACGTTCGAGATGCATTTTTTGAGCCAGGGAAAAACCATACACCATCGTCGATGGGTAGCCCAACGTACTGAGGGCTGATCAACCGGACGGACGATTACAAAAACACGTTGTCTGGTAAGCGAACCCCGAGCTGCTTTTGCACACTCTGCCCCAGCTCCTCGATTAAGACCTCGTCGCTGATTCGATGGTCCTCATGAAAGCGCAAGGCGGTGATTCCATTGCGATGGAGCAACTCACTTTTCACCCCCAAAAATACGCGGTAAACAAGCAGCTGCCCAGCGACTTGGTCATTGCTGCGACTCATGATGAATCGCATAAGTTTTAGGATGCTTAACTCACGGGGAGCCACGGGTTGTTGAGCAGGTTCTGTGGTTGGCATATCTTTGTTTGTGGGTAGCTCAAGCGGCTGAAATGACTTGGTGGGGGGAGGAGGAGTTGGTAATTGCACCCGGCTGATTGCACGGAAGCGGTAGCCCTGAGGTTTTTCTTCCGGCGTGGGAAGAGGTTGTAAAATGGTCGGCACCTCAGGCTTAACCCCTGCTTTAAGAAAATCGCGAAACGGCATTTTATCTTCTCGACTGCTATCAACCGCTCCTACTTGTTGTCGCGCCGCTTGTTGAGGGCCAAGCCGTTTTTCCTGAGCAAGTCCTAAAGACAACAAAGTCTCCATGACCTGCTGCCCTTCTTCCGTGGCAAAATCCAACGCTTCGCTATGTGCTTGCAGAGATCGCTCGCCATCCAGCATCGCCCACAACAACCACTCTTTTGCCCTGAGTTGAATATTCCCCGCCAACAAGTCCGGAGGTGTTTGAACTTCAAAAATGGTTGTGGGCAAAAGGTTCATGGGCTTGCTTCCTGAAGACCGACGACCAAAAAGGAACGATCACCTAACCAAGCAAATGGCCATACGTAACTGGTCATAGGAAGATCGGGCCTTTGACCCGGCTCGATGCTCGTTGGGACAGAGATTTTCCAGCCGGTTCCAAACGCGTGACTGGCGTTGCCGGAAAGCACATTGGAAAGCTCCCGACACATATCACTTAAGGCGTCCGGATCCCGACGCGTTTCGCCATACAGCGCCAAGAGTCGTCCCAGCGTGTGAGCATTACTGGTGAGATAAAGCGATCCCGAGTAGGGACCGGAAATGCTGACCACGCTTGCATAATCCAGTAAGACCGGTTCGCCAAAAAGCATGAAGGCGTCCTCCATGGTCGGTGGTTCTTCTCGGGGAGCCATTTTCCCGAAGTAATTTAAGGTAATATCCCGAAAGATTCTAAACTGATCGGCATCCATATTTTTATGAGTTCATCGCATGGGCTGCTGCACTGCTTTTGTTGTCGCTCTCCACCGAGGCATCAAGCAGCAGGTGCGGAAGCGATTCGTCCATGGAAACTTCTCGCTTCCCATTTAAAGGAACCAGCCGGACCTCCGGCTCCGGCCAATTAAGAATCTCTATAGCCGCCTCCCGTCCTTTTAGTCTCCCGGTCACAGCGTGGCGTAAGCGACCCTCGTGAAGTTGAAGCAGTCCGGTCCGAGCTCGGGATCTTACCGTTAACGCCATATTTTTGCGTTCGGTCGCCAAAATCTGCAATACACTTCCTACACCTACTCCACGCAGCACACTCTCCTGCTCTAGACCGAGCAGCCGATCAAGATTGTTGAGTAGCAAAATCAGATCCACCGGACGGGGTAGACAAAGTACAGCCAGTTCTTCGGCAAGATCTTGATCGGGATCTGCTAAAAGAATGACCCGGTCTGCTTTCATGGTCTTCTGCAGTTTATCAAAATACGCTTGCACCTGGGATACTTCCTGCTCGGTCTTCGGCAAAGGCGAGCCACAGCCAAAATCGGTGATGACCACATCGAAGCTCTGCTCCTTGAGCAAAGCCAAGGCCTGGGTGCTTTTGCGCACTAAAGTCGCTTGCCAGGTCGAACGATGCAAATTTAAAGCCGCCTGAAGTAATTCACCCGTCAGAGGGTCATGTTCAACTATGAGGAGATGGTTTGTCATATGGCTTGGTTTTTTTGGGCATGCAGCAACAGCTCCTGCAAGGCTTCTTCGAGTTCCAATTGAGCAAAAGGTTTGGTTAGAAACCCGCACGCCCCGCGCGCGATCGCTTCCATGGCCGTCTCATGGCTGTTGAGCGCTGAGATCACCAAGATGCTCGTGTTCGGTTCAATGGCTTTCAGCTGACCTATGCATTCTAGGCCGTCAAGATTAGGCATTGTCAAATCCATGGTCACGATGGAAGGCCGATATTGCTCAAACAAACGCACTGCCTCCAGGCCATCTGCTGCTTGAAGCACCTGTTCCAATTCGCTGCCCAAAGCTTGGCGCTCAATCACTTGGCGCACCACAAAGGAGTCATCCACGATCAAGAGCTTCATGCTAGCACCTCCACGTTTTGGGGAAGAAGAATTTGGAAGGCACACCACTGACCGGGTTCATCATACACCGTGAGATGCCCTCCATAGCTTTGCACTTCTGAAAGAATCATTTCCAAACCCATGCCGCGGCCCGCGTCCACATCCGGGTCATCACTTTTGGTGCTGAGACCTGGTCGGAATACCCATTGGTAAAGTGTTTGGCGATCGTCCGGCTCTGACTCGCCTAATGCTTCAGCGATCTTTTTCCCATTCAATCCCGCACCATCATCCTGGAAAACAAATTCAAGCCAGTCATCCACCTTCCTTAAACCAATCTGGATTGTGGCTTCAGCCGGCTTCTCTGCTTTAAGCCGTTGATCGGGCGCCTCTATGCCGTGGGCCATGGCATTCCTTAAAAGCTGCGACCAAGCCAAACGCAAAAGGGTGCGATAAGCCGGGGGAACGTCACTCTCAACAAAATGAAAGACCAGCTGCGCCGACTTCTGGTAACGCTGCCGAAGCTGTTGGTGCAATCTTTCCAAATTGGCAAACAAGCCAAACTGAGTGCGATCACCCCGCATTTGGTGTTCGGACTTGTCAGCACTATTGGCCAAGGATCTGAGCTCATTAACTCCGCCCCGCACAAAGTCCAGACAGGTCTCCAGCTCTTGCTGCACCATCAGAGCGCCTTCTTCACTGTCCAGCCGCCCGGTCAGGCCTTCGAGACGGTGCAAATCTGCTTGCGCTAACCGCAGGCCAAGCATACCCGCCTCACCCTTAATTGCGTGCAAGCGGCGTTGAAAGGCCGTGATAAAAAGCGGGTCCGAATCCGGTTGTGCGGACCAGTCCGCATAGTCTTGCAACACGATGTGCAGCTCCTCCAAAAAACGATCCGCATCCTCCTTGCCCACCGCGATTAACTCTCGAAAAAGTTGGAGTCGACGTTCGCTCAGCGATTGTTTTTTCTGAAATTCTTCGGTTAATTGCACACGCCGGGTCCGGTCCTCTACCATCACCAAGACTTGGCCAATGCTCGCGGGTTGACGCACCCTTTGGAATTCAAAGGCTAAGTGTTTCACCGAGGGAGTTTCCCAGCCCTTAGCGCCCGGGAAGAAGGCTTGAGCTTCGAGCAACGGATTGATTCCTCGAATCAAGCGGTCAATCAGATCTTCTCGAAACAACACTCCCAAATAATCCATCCCTTGCCGTGCCTTCTCCTCATCCAACATTCCTTGCAGGATGTCCGGAAAAAACTGGCCCTCTAAGTTCCCGCGTTCGAAGATTCTCTCTAACTCTGCGGAGTAACCGGGGCTGACGCGAAAGTGTTGATCCAACATCAACAGGCCAATGGGAACGGTCTGGAGAACCGCCTCCATCTGC
>DAIRSW010000185.1:0-4380 GCA_036804205.1 Verrucomicrobiia bacterium
AAAAAGCTGTCGCAGCACGCACTTTCAAGCAACTCCCCGGCACCGGTAGATGCAGAGGGACAAAGGCACGCCACCCAGTCAGTAACCCGCCGGGCTTGCCCAAGGTTGTGCGTAACCAGCACGATAGTGCGTTTCTCTTTCATGCGCAGGATAAGGGACTCGATCGCTTCGGTCGAGCGCGCATCCAGCGCGCTGGTCGGTTCATCCATCAGAATGACTTCAGGGTCGGTGGCCAAAGTCCGGGAAAGGCAAAGACGCTGCTGCTGCCCAATGGACAATGTTTGAGCTGGCTTACGCAGACGGTTTTTAACTTCCTCCCAGAGTGACGCTTCACGTAAGGATTGCTCAACAAGGCCGGCTGAGTCACTGCGGGATAAACGACGAAGCCGACGTACTCCAAAAAGAACATTGCCTTCAATGCTGGTTGGAAAAACCACCGGCTGCTGAAAAATCATGCCGATCCGGGCGCGCAAAGCGTCACCATCCACTGCCCCATTTAAAGTTTCGCGCCCATGAAAGTGTATGCTACCGTCAATCCGGACACCCGGAGTCATCTCGATCATTCGGTTAAGGCAGCGCAGCAGAGTGCTTTTCCCTGCGCCACTCGGGCCCACCAAACCAAAGACCGTGTAAGGACTAACCTCGAGAGAAATCTTCTCAAGAATAGTAGTCCGGCCGATGGTCACACCGAGATTTTCCACACGCAGAATGGGTGAGAACTCAACTGGATTAGCATCGGGGCATGTCGTTTCCCTCTTGGCCTGGGGTATCGCTTTATTGTTAGGCATGACGAGATTCCTCATGAAGACGAAGGCGCAGAGGCAACGCCGCTAGGCCGAAGCAGGCCACCAGTATAACCAGGACAAGTGCGGCACCCCACAAATTTGCTCGTGCGTCCTCATGAAAGGTGTCTTGGGCGAGCACAAAAATATGGTAAGGCAAGGCCAGCAAAGGATTTTCGCGAATCCCGGTCGGCAAGGTGGCTCCTGAAAACACCGCGGTCACGAACAAAATAGGGGCGGTTTCTCCGGCCGCACGGGCCAAGCCAAGTAAGGATCCGGTGACCAACCCAGGCCAGCTCTGCGGCAGCCACACGGACGCGATAATTTGTTCCCGGGTTAGACCGAGTCCGGCTGCGGCTTCAATGTATTTGCGAGGAACGGCTGCGAGACGTTCAACCAAAGACACCGCCAAGGTCGGAAGAATCATGACGCCAAGCAAAATCCCCCCGGCTAGCCACGATTTGCCCCAGTCGAAAAACTTGAGAAATATGAGCAAGCCGAGGATGCCGAAAACGATGGAGGGAACGCCGTTTAGGGCGTGGAGCAAAGCGTCAACGGCACGAGCGAATCGGGGCTTGTTCTCGAGAAACACCACGCGCGTCAGGCCCAGAGCGACCGCGGGGGGAACCGCCACCGCCAGAGCAGTGGTGACCAGAATCAGGGTGCCAAGTATTTGGAAAACAATCCCGCCTTCCGCCCCGGCGGCACGAGTGTCGTTGGTCAGAAAACTCCAATCGATCGAGCCAAGCCCACGTAGCAGAAGGACTCCCATGATGAACACCACCGTAGCCAAAGCTGCTAAAGCACAAAAAGCGGCGACAACCGGAACCAACAACCGGACAACTCGACGGGAAGCAGTCATCGTATCACCTCATTTGGCATCTGAGGCGTGGGTCGGCGCATCATCCTTTCCATACCCCAGGCGGACGCCAAACAAAACCCTACCAGCACCAGCAGGAGCAAGGCCAAGCCGATCATGGCAGACCAGTGCAGCGGATCGCCGTAGGCGAGATGCGTCTCAGGTCCGCCAAGTTTACTGGTAAGGGTTTGGCCGGGTGAAATCCAGGCGGTGAGAGAGAACGGATTTCCAGGGAGCTGATTATCTTGTCTGCCCACGACAAGAAAGACGGCAACAGTCTCTCCAAGCGCTCGTCCTAGTCCCAGTAGGGAAGCTGCCAGGATCCCAGGAGCCGCTTGCGGCAAAGCAACCTGGAGAACGGTTTCCGCCCGGGTAAGCCCAAGCCCTCGCGCCGCAGCACGCTGCGCAGCCGGCACGGCGCGCAATGCATCATCACATAGAGTGGTCACACTAGGGAGAATCATTATTGCTAACAGCAACCCGGCGGTGAGGAGTGAATCTCCACTGATCGGATCCATGGGCTCAAACCCGTGATAAACCCACTCGCGAAGAAACAACACTCCGATAAGACCATAAACCACCGAGGGCACCCCGGCCAACAACTCAATGCCGCTCTTGACCGCCAATCGGGGGCCAGGGGGTAGATATTCAGAAGAAAACACGGAGGCGCCGACCGCCAAAGGTACTGCCAGAGTCAGCGCAATGAACGAGACAACTGTCGTTCCATAAATCATGGCGAGAGCACCAAAAGCCTGCTCTGGGTAATACCAGTCGTTTTCAGTCACAAAGGCTGGCCCTCGATGGCCCATTAAGGGGACGCTCTGCAAAATCAACATGCCCAGCGCCACCACCAGGGAGCCAACCGTCACGACCACACCAAAGCCGCAGGACCATAATATGAAACGAGGCCGCCGACGTTTTTCAGACTGAATCATCACAAAGAAGTTTTCACCTATTCCAGATCAGCCAGCCGCAGATATCCATGCTTGGCAACCAATTCCTGGCCTTGGTCCGAGAGCAGGTAATCGATCAGCAGCTTTGCTGCGCCGTCTGGTTCCCCGTTGGTTATAACAAATAACGGGCGCGACATCGGGTAGGCACCACTTGCGATATTGGAGCCACTCGCTTGGATGACCTCCCCATCGGTGTTTTCGATGCCGAGCGCAAACACCCGATTCCCATCAGCCCACGGCGATGACAGAAACGTAACCGCCCCGCGGGTGCCGCCGGTTTTATTCCGGGTTTCTTCGTTGCTCCCCACCATGGCGTGGTTGGTCTTCGGTGCGTCTTTTCTGTCGGGATAAAGGAATTTTGTAAAAACCTCCCACTCACCACGTCCGGGTTCACGGTTCAGAAAAACAACTCGTTGATCGGCCCCGCCGACCTCTCTCCAATTGGTGACTTCATTTTCATAAAGAGCACGGATCTGGTCGGCAGTCAGGCTTTTGACACCGCCCTCCCAAACATCTTTTGCGACCACCACGCTGACGGCGTCTTGTCCTATTGCGATGGGGTGGAAATTCACCGAGGGAAATTTCTCGTGGTCGGCGTCGCTAAGTCCGCGAGATGACATACCAACATCCGCTCGGCCATCACCTAGTGCGTTGATTCCCCCGGTGCTGCCCCCGGCCGTGTCGATAGTGATGACCAAATCGTGGGCATTGCGAAGGACCTCTGCCGCTTCCGAAACGACGGGGTTCACGGTTGTGGAACCCGTGACCCGCAGAGTCTCCTGGGCTGCGGTTGAAAATCTGAGTGTAGTGGTGAGCAGAAGAGTGACAAAAAGAAAGAGTTTCATTGCTAGAGCGTTTTTCTGTTTAAGACAACAGACCATTAATGTGAGTTGCGCGCCTGCGCAACCATGCATGCCACATTCGCTCTAGGTCCGGAGCAAGCTCAATCGAATCGGAAGCTGCAGCAGCCAAGGTCGAGAACACGTCGGCGACCAATTCGCTTGCGGAACGCCGGCGCAACTCTGTTGTGCAGGTGGCGACCCTCCTTACTCGATACCACCACACCCGCTTGCCGAAGGATGCGCAGGTGCTTAGAAATGTTGTATTCCGTGGCATTCAAAGAAGCAGCAAGCTCCTCCACCGTGTGCTCCCCGATGAGCAAGTGGCGAATCAGCTCAAGCCGAGTGGGGTCAGCCAGAGCTTTAAGCAGAGGAATCCAATCGTCAGTTGTTTTCATATCCTATCTATGGACGAGCCTCGTTCGCAATTCTAGTTCCGAAGAAGGCATTGCAAACCTCGAAACAAGAAACTTATCCATGTATCGTCGGCTGATTCTTGAGATTTGGGTCGATGGCAAAGGCGTTTAAAGGACAAGAAATCCATAACGCCTTCGAAAAGCGTTACTTCTTTCGAACACAATTAGGTTATGTGTTCTCTATGTAAATACATCAAGCCGCTTTTTCCTTAGCTTTGGGGGCTTGCCACCAAGGCGTCCCTCGCTACCCTTTCTTCATCCTATGAAATCCACTCGTTCCAAGCGAAAAGTTGCCGCGCCGCCGCGTCAGGCCATTCAAGGAGAACTCTCCTTGCCCCATGAGGGACGCTACTTTGACCTCAAAGACATTTTTGATCGACTCAACCAGCGCTTTTTCCGCAACGCACTGCGCCGCTACACGATCACCTGGGGGCGGAAACGCAAGCTGCGCCCAAAGCGATTTTTCGTTTTCGGCGCCATCTATGAGGACGAGCGCATCATCCGCATTCATCCCCTCCTCGACGCGCCTTT
>DAIRSW010000186.1:0-4327 GCA_036804205.1 Verrucomicrobiia bacterium
ATAAATTTACCTTCTTGTCCAGGTTTTGAGACAGTTTCCGGAGCTTCGCCCTCCCTTGCGCGCTCAACGAAAATAGACTACGGCGTGGTTGTTCAATCCCTGCTCCATCCTGGCGAGCAGGAGGGGGCATCCTCATGAGGAGACCGGGTTCTGGATTTCAAGTCTATCCCCACCGGGACGAGCCCGGTGGAAGTGCGTCCAAAAAGGCTTTACAGATCCCTCCTTCATGCTCTTCATGAACTTCATGGTGAAATCCGATCTTGCGAGGTTTGCTCGACTGTTTTGCCTGGGAAAAGGTTTGCGGCAGGGACATGTTTAGCCATTTTGTTGATTATGACGCAATGACACTTTTATGACTGACAAACCGCTGGGGGCGGGGGAGATGTCTTGCGACTCGTAGCAGTGGTGGAGGATCGAGAGATCCACTGGTGCATGATCGGTGGGCTCGCTATCAACCACTGGGCTGAGGAAGCCATGGCGACGGCTGACGTTGATTTGGTCATTGCGTCGGAACAGGTCGACGAATGCGTCAACGCTTTGGTGGCACATGCTTTCGTTGAGGAACGGTTTCCTTGGTCTGTGAATCTCAAAGGACGCTCCAAAGTCAGTATTCAGATTGGCACCGAGGATTTTTACAAAGATTTTCCATCTCAAGCTGTGCCTGCAGACGTGCTTGGCATTTTGATGAGGGTCGCTTCTCTCAAGGATACGCTGAAGGGAAAGATTAAAGCATGGTCCGAGCCCACAAGGCGAGCCAGCAAGCGACAGAAGGACTTGACCGATATGAGACTCATTGAAGCCCATCCGGAATTGAGCACAGATGTTCCGGAGAAAATCCTAGCGCGTTTCGACTTTTGATCCGCAGTAAGGAGCTTAATTAACGAGAATGACTTCGGCGTGGTTTGCCAATCCTTGCTCCATCCTGACGAGCAGGAGGGGGGCATCCTCATCGGGGAAACATGTTCTGGATTTCAAGTTTCTCCCCACCGGGACAAGCCCGGTGGTAGCGCATTAATCGACTAAAAACGAACGCGCGACGAAGCGCTGGCTCAGACGGAGCTTCGCCCTCCCTTGCGGGTTGCTAGGGCTTGGTCCAGGAGGCTTGGGCGAAGCGGGCGAAGCGGGCGGTGGCGCGCATCGCATACACAGTGGAGGCGGCGAAGCCCAAAATGTTGAATCGTAGATAGGTGCTGAGCTGCGTGAAAAACGGAGCTCGCACGTTGGTGATCCATCCTAAGACTGCAACGCCCACTACACTGAGGAGGCCGAGTTGCACGAACTCAAATTGCGGTTGCTGGCGGGCTAGAAGAACCGCGCTCGCGATGAGCCCCACCCAAACCAGGGGTGTCAGAATCATGGTGAAGAAACTGAACCAGGCCATTCTTAAGGTCGGATGCCAGTGCTGGAGAACAGGGATGAGGGTGTTGCCAATCGACTCCAAAATGTCAGTCAGGACAAGGCGCAGAGTACGTCCGTAGCGAGTTGGGTGAATGGGTTCAGCCAGATAGGATTGAGCGGAGCGCTCCACGACCACCCGTCCGCGATGCTGGGCGGCTAGAATGGGTAGCGAACTTGGGTTGTACCCCGGCTGTTCTGAGTGCCACTCAAAAAGTTCTCTCCGAGCCATGACCAAGCCAGGCGGGAGAATGGCCAGGCATTGGCAGCGGGACTGTGCCCAGGCTAAGGCATTGAACAGAGCGCGATAGAAATCTGTGCCCCGATGAAAGCGAGCTGCATCCGGGTGGGTCTTGACAAGGCCCACGGCTGCCATGACTCCCGACTGCGCCAAATGCGGGGCTAGGGCCTCCAGGGCATCGCTTCGATAGGTTTGGTAGGGATGGGCAATGGCGACGAACCTGACTTCCGGGGACCCGGTCAAAGCCCGTTGCACACAGGTTTGAAAGGAAGCCCGTTTGCCGGACAGCCGGAGGATGTGAAGATCCGGGTGTTGCATTTGTTGGAGGCGTCGGAGGGTGCCGTCCTGACTATTGTTGTCGACTACCACCACCGAGCGCCGCCCGTCCGGGTAGGAGCAGGCTAGCAGATTTTCTACGCGAGCCCGCACCCGGTTTTGCTCGTTGTGAACCACCAGCACCACGATCAATCGGGGAAGCTGTTGGTTGCTTGAAATGCTGCGGCGCGCGGGGCTACGAAAGAGCGCAAGGAGTGTCATGCCTAGAGGAATAAGGCCATGCGTGAGCACAAGGAAAGCTCCGCACAGAACGAACATCTGGATGGCGGTCATAATCGTGAGCAAGGATGCGGGAGCAAAAAAACCGGGCTCCGACCAAGAGGCTACGAAGTAATTAAAGGGTCTGACAGAAACGTTCGATGCGATCGAGACCTTCTTTGATCACGTCTAAGCCCACCGCGTAGCTGAGCCGGATGGTGCGATCATCACCAAAAGCAATACCAGGAACGACGGCGACGTTTTCTTTGCTCAACAATTTATCGGCAAAGTTGGTGGAGGACAAACCGAAGTCTTTGATGTTGGGCAAGGTGTAGAAGGCTCCTTTAGGTTCGCTCACGGTGAGGCGAGGGATACTGCGAAGACGTTGCAGCATGTATTGACGTCGCACGTTGTATTCTTCTCGCATGTCGACCATGGCTTGTTGATCCCCGGTGAGCGCGGCGATGCCGCCATACTGAGCAAAGCTGGTGGGGTTCGAAGTCATGTGGCTCTGCAAGGAGTCAATGGCTTTGGCGATAGGCTCCGGAGCAGCCAGGTAACCGAGACGCCATCCGGTCATAGCATACGCTTTGGAGAAGCCATTGACGGTGATGGTAAGGTTGGCGGCGTCCGCGTTGAGGGAGGCCACGCTGATGTGTTCGGCTTCGTCGTAAACGAGTTTTTCGTAAATCTCATCGGAAAGAATGAGGATCTCTTCTTCTGCGGCGACGGCGACCAAGGCTTGGAGTTCGGCTGCAGTGTAGACCGAGCCGGTGGGATTGCCAGGGCTGTTGATGATGATCATCTTGGTCCGCGGGCTCATGTTTTCTTCGAAAAGTTCGGGAGTAATTTTCCAATCGTCTTCTTGACGGGTTTGGATCGGGGTGGGGATGCCGCCGGCGATTCGCACCATTTCGGGGTAGCTGAGCCAGTAGGGTGCAGGAATAAGCACTTCATCACCCTCGCCCACGCAGGCCAGGATGGCGTTAAGGCAAGATTGTTTTGCTCCGGATGAGACGATAACTTGGCTTGGACCCACGTCGATATTGTTCTCTTCGAGGAGTTTGGTGGCAATGGCTTCGCGTAGCGCCGGGATGCCTGAGCTGGGGGTGTATTTGGTTTTGCCTTCGTTCAGAGCTTGAATGGCGGCATCTTTGATGTGCTGCGGCGTGTCGTAGTCCGGTTCACCGGCACCGAAGCCGCAGACGTCGTGTCCCTCAGCCTTAAGCTGTTTGGCCCGACTATCAATCGAGAGGGTAAGGGAGGGAGTGATGGTGGAGGTTCGAGAACTAAGGTATTCCATATGCGATAATTGATGTTAAAGAGTTAAGGGGACGAAAAAAGAAAAAATAAAAGAAAAATCACCAGAAGTGACTTGCCCATTCCGACTCGGGAGTGCCAAGGCTCCTTTGATAAGGAGGGAACCGACAAAAACAAACACGCTGCCATGAGCCGCGAGCCCCGTTGATCAGGGCTAGCCGGAGAGCTGAGATATCCGACTAGAAAAAATCAGATTGGCAAATCAGAATCAACCAGGAAACCTACAAACAAGGTCGCCTCGAGGGAACGGAAGGGGAGCCTAGGCCGGAGCTTCCACGATTTCAACTTTTGCTTTTCTTTTGTAACAAAGCCACGTAGGCCCCGTCCATGCGATCTTTCCAGGGGTAGATGGCTAAGGCACGGCTGAGGCGGGCGGTGGGTTGCTCTTGGAGAAAATTTTCGACTACCTCTTGGTTTTCTTGCGGTTCGATACTGCAGGTGGAGTAGACCAGACGCCCTCCGGGTTTGAGAGCTTGCCAGGCGTTGTGCAGGATTTTTAATTGCACGCGACTCATGGTGCGGGGTGATTCGAGCTCCAAGCGCCAGCGGGCGTCGACTCGTCGGCGGAGGACTCCGGTGTTGGAACATGGCGTATCCACCAAAACCGCATCAAACCGATGCTCTGCCTCGGCAGCGTGATGGCGTGCCCAGTCGTGGCAAACGGTTTCCACTCCAGTAGCGCCCATGCGTTGGGCATTGGAAAGAACTTCCTGTAACCGCGGTGACTGCGAGTCGGAAGCGATGATCCGGGCTTGGTTCTGTGCTAAGGCGGCGAGCATCATGGTTTTGCCCCCGGGCGCAGCGCAGGCGTCAAGAATGGTCTCGCCGGGTTTTGGG
>DAIRSW010000187.1:0-4239 GCA_036804205.1 Verrucomicrobiia bacterium
CGGCAAAAGATATTTTGTCATCAAACCCCTACCGTATGCCGCCGCAGTTGTCTCGAAAGGCAAACCAAAACCGACCAAACCTGAAGGTTCGGTCAGCTCCGACCGCCCATTCGACTCGGACAAACCCACTGAAAACAGCAGAAATACACCCATGGCCAGCACTACCGAAACCACCGATGCCGACAACACGCTGGTCTTCGAAATCGGGCGGCACTTCTCTTTTTGCACATCCAGAAGCATAATGATAAACAGAAAAAGCACCATTACCGCGCCAGCATACACCAAAATCTGCAAAACGCCCAAGAGGAAAGCCTCCAGCAAAAAGAACAGTGCGGCAGTGCTCACGAAGGTCAAAATCATGAACATCGCCCCGTTCACCGGGTTTCGGCTCAAAACCACCATCAGACTGCACGCCAATGCGGTAGCTGAGAAAAGGAAGAAAAGAATTTCGAGCATTGCAGCGCAGGTAAACACTGAGAATGTTGAAAGCCTCGCAGACCTGACAAGCCTAAACCCTCAAAAAACCGCAGTTTTCATCAGTGAGCCGCCTCGCCTGAAGCCAGACGCTCCTGTGCCAAACGCTTCTTTTCCCACTTGTAATGCTCATCTGGTCGGGTGCCACCTAGCTCCAGTAGTTTTTCCTTATTGAAGACCATCTCACTACGCGAATAACCCGTAACGGTGTAGATATCCTGCAAAAAGATCGCCTCCTCCGGACAAACCTCCTCACATAGGCCGCAGTAAATACAGCGAAGCATGTTGATATCAAACTCCAAAGGTGCCTTCTCTACGTGCGCCGTTTCCGAATCTGCGGAAATCTCGCCTGGCTTAATCTTGATCGCCTTAGGTGGGCAAACAAACTCGCACAACTGACAAGATACGCACTTCGTGCGACCCTGAGGGTCTTTAACCAAAACCGGAACGCCCCGGTAACCACCTGGGATCGTCGGACGTTGTTCAGGGTATTCCAACGTTACCTTTGGTTGGAAGATGTGCTTGAGCGTCGTCCTCAACCCACCAACAATTTGCGGCAGGTAGGTTTTTTCGGCCAAGCTTAGTGGCTTACGCTCTACGATATAGCTATTTCCCATAATGGTAAGTAGTCCTTTAAAATCAAATAAAGCAACACCGCGCCCACTGATGCGACACACGTACTTTTACTGCAACAATAAAAATCCGTCCTGCACTACCCAACGATCCAAGAAGGCAATTAAAATCGCGTAAATCACCACGCAGGCCAAAGCACCCGGCACCAAATACTTCCAACCTAGATTCATCACTTGATCATACCGAAAGCGAGGAAGCGTCCAACGAATCCACATGAAAAAGAATACCAAACCTAGAGTTTTGAGGATGAAGCAAAGCACACTAAACAACCCCCCAAGCCAATAAACCTGCGGAAAGGGATTCAACCAGGCTAACCATGCTGGAAAATCAACTTCGGCCCATGGCAACCGCCACTCCGCCCACGGTTGGGCGATCCATTCCGGCAAAATCCCAAAAGTCGGCAGGAAATGCCAACCGCCGAAAAACAGCAGCGTAAATACTGCTGAACCTAAAAACATATGAGCATACTCACCAGTAAAGAATAACCCAAACTTGAAAGCACCATACTCAGTATGAAAGCCGCCCACAAGGTCAGTTTCGCTTTCTGCTAGGTCGAATGGCAATCGGTTGGTCTCCGCAAACAGAGAAACCAGGTAAATAAATGCCGGAAGCGGCATCCACAAAACATTCCACCAGAGAGCCTGGGAACCAACCACGCCCACCAAAGATAAATTACCAGCCATGCCCGGACCATTGGCCCACATAAAAACGGGAAGGAGCGACATGCCCAGAGCGAGCTCGTAAGAAATCATCTGTGCCGAACACCGAATGGCTCCGAAAAAAGGATATTTGGAGTTTGCTGCCCAGCCAGCCATCACAATCCCATAAACCCCCAAAGAGCTAACGGACAAAATGAACAGCATCCCCATATCCAGACCTGGCGCGAGCATCACCGGCTCGGAAACCAATACTCCATTGTCGATCCACTGATACTGACCAAAGGGAATCACGCACATGATAAGGAGCGCCGGAAATAGTGCTACCAACGGCGCGAGCAAATAATAAACCTTGTTCACATGCCCAGGAACCGGTTCCTCCTTGAAAAGAAACTTCAGGCCATCGGCGGGAAGTTGAAAGATACCCAACCGAGTCAAAATCGATCCAATAAAAGGTAAATCGCTGATGATCGGAATCCGTGTGCGGTTCGGCCCTACCCGACCTTGAATCCAGCTCGAAACCTTACGCTCCCCGAGAACCGAATAGCCCGCCAAGGTCATCACGACACCCAGCAAGGTAACCGCTGCAGAAGCCCGCCAAAAAATTTCCCACCCGCTCATCAAGATACGAAAAAAAGATTTTCTATTGGGCCGCAACCATCTTTTCCGATCCGTCACCCGGAACGAAATGCCACCCCAATCCCTCACAAAATGGTAAACCCGCAAGCGAACCCACCGAAAGCACTACACCGTTCTCAGGTATCCTAGCAAAACTGAGACCGGCCAATGGTTCGACCTCCTTCGATAAATGCTCCCAAACCCCAGGAACCGTTGAAGGCCCGTCAGAATTACCAGTCAACTCTGCAATCAAACGGGCAAATAGCGACGCATCAGGAAGCACCCCGGCTGGGCCCGGCACCGATTGCTGAAAGCGCTGCAAACGGAATTGCTGATTTACGAAAGACCCCGATTTTTCAAATACCGTCAATAATGGTAACGAAACTCTGGCAAGTTGAGATGTTGCGTTATTTTGAGTGCCAAGATAAATGACATTAACCTTTTTGAGAAGCTCCGGACGAACCCCACTCGTCACTAAATCCTCATTGACGGCCACCACCGTCTGCACCGCTCCCGACTCCAAAAGCGCATTTAATGGGTCGAGATCCCGAGCCGGCAGGCACTCCAACAAACCAGTTAAAAGTGCACCACGCAAGTTGGGCGTGGAATCCGAGGAAATCAACCGACCATCCGATCCTTGTTGGTGATAAACTCCGAACACTGAGGCCGAAAGTGCCTGCGACAAATTCCTAAGTAAATACTGCTCTTCAAGCGAATTTCGGCCATTTACGACCATTGCAACTTTACCGAGGCTGACCAACTCCCTGATTCGCGTAATGGCCTCGCCGAGCCCCACCCTATTGCGATCGATTTGGAAATGCTTTAAGCGGGAATCAGCGTCAACCTGCTTGTAAAGCATCCTTCCGCTGTCCGTCATCCACGTATCATTAACTGCATCATTACGCCGTGGGGTTATTCGATAAATGACACCCTCGCGGCTCCAAACCTCGGTATTTACGCCCACACTACTCTCCGTACAAATGCTCGGCGTCGCCTTGAGAAACCAAACACGCATCTTGAACCGGAAATCGGTGCTCGTCAAAGCACCCACCGGGCAAATATCGACCGTGTTGAGGGAATAGTTACTGTCTAGCTTTGTTCCTGGGTGGCACGCGATCATTGAGTAGCTACCACGCTCGACAATGCCCAAAACCGGGTTTTCATCGACCTCATCACAAAAGCGAACGCAGCGGCTGCAAAGAATACACCGCTCATTGTCTAACATCACCCTCGGCCCAACCTGAACTCGCTTGGGCTTTGCGTTCTTTTCATCAGCAAACCGACTATAACCACGGCCATAGTCCGTCGCAAACTCCTGCAAAGCACACTCACCGGCCTGATCGCAAATCGGACAATCCAGGGGATGGTTAACCAACAAAAACTCCATAACCCCCTCCCTCGCGGACTTGGTCATTTCACTCTCCAATCGAAGGTGGAGGCCTGGAGCAGTTTTCGTAGAACACGCGATCGCCGGCTTGGGCATCCAGCCAATTTTAGGCTTCCCATCCGCCTCGAGCAAAGCCTCACCGGTAGCCCGGTCCCGCATCGGGGAACCCATTTCAACCATGCACATCCGGCAATTTCCGGCTACCGACAATTTCGGATGGTAACAATAGTGCGGAATCTCCAGACCATGCAAAGCTAGAGCATCGATTACATTGATCCCGTTAGGAACTTGATAATCATGACCATCAACGTTAATCGTGATAGGATTGCTTGTGCCAGCGGCCATAAATAAAAACGGAAAATTGGGTGGGAATGCCTTAGCAGCTAAGGATCAATTTAGATCAGGGAAAATCCGGAAACAGGCCGCACCCCGGCGTTTCGAGAAGAAATGCTAGCGAGATACTCATCCCTG
>DAIRSW010000188.1:0-4091 GCA_036804205.1 Verrucomicrobiia bacterium
GACATGGCGGTCGGTGGTTTTGGCCTGCGAATCCCTGCACTGCACGCTGTGCAACTGCGGGAGGGTGAAGTGGTTAAGATGGAGGTCAATGATCCGTTTTTAGGTCAGCAACACCAGCTGCATGCCAAAGTGCGAAGAGTGTTTGGTGAACAGACCACTCACTATCAAGCCGGTCTGGAGTTTGTTTTCAACACTCCTGAAGAGTTTCAGAGCATGATCAGTCTCATGCACGGTAGCAGTGAGCGTTGGCTGCAATTTCAAAAGCGTCGCGAAAAAGAAATCGGCGTCTTACCCAGTATTTTTTATCTATTCGGAATAGGAGTGAAACATAGTATGCAACATTTTGGTTATTTTCTTGTGAGTTTATTTAATCAACAAAAACGGGCCGCGAAAGCGAGTGTCTTAGCGTTTGCTTTGGTGTTAGGGTGTGGCACGCAGTCGGCCATTGCTCAAGGTTTGGCTCCCGAGGCGCCGCAGCTAGACGCTCCTCAAATCCCTACGGTAACTCTGAGCTCGCCGGAAATTTCTCCTGAAGTGGAAGAAGAAACCGCGGAAGAAGCGCAACCCGCTGAGACCGCCGAAACCACGGAAGAACCGCGTCCGCCAGCAGCTCAAGGCGAAGTGATTGCTCAGAGTGAAAGAGGTGGACGCTTAACATTCACCTCGACTTTGGATCGCTTCCTGCCGCGTGCGGATGAGGTGATTTATCTGCGCAACGCTGCGAGTAGTTATACTGTATTCCTGCCCATGCCAGCTCGGTATGACGCAGTGTCTATGCGCATTCAGATCCCCTACACCAACTCCAATTTACTTTTGAACCACCGCTCGCAGCTGGTGGTAGTACTTAATGATGTGGTGCAAGATCAGGTTCGCTTGCGCAATGATGTTCCCTACGGTGAAATGGACGTTTCGTTGAACGTCGAGGACCTGGTTGTCGGATTTAACCGGCTGCAATTTGTAGTCGCGCAGCATGTTCTCGATGAATGTGAAGACCCGGCCGCGCCGGAACTTTGGACTAACATTGATCCAACCAAGGTTCTTTTGACCATGAACGCCCAGGCCAACGACATCGACCCAAGGTTGAGTCGGATCGGGGATCTGATTGACCCAAAGCTTTGGACGCCTGGTGGCATCCACTTGGTGTTTCCTGGCGCCGATGCGGTTTTCACCAATACCCAACTGAACTGGGGCGGAATTATCTCCCAAGGCGTTGCACTGAAGCTTGGTTACAAGCCGTTAAATCTTGCCTTCGCTTCGCGTCCGCGCGTCGGAGCAGATAATATTTTGATCGGCACTCTAGCTGACGTAGCCGAGTTTCTCACCCAAGCCGAAGCTGCCCAAGTCAACGGAAGCTATATCGCGCTTAAACAGATGCCGGACGATCCTAAGAATTTTCTTATGATCATCACCGGGCGAAATTTTGATGAAGTGCAGCAGGCAGCCATCGTATTTAGCCTACTCAACTTTCCTATGCCAGACTCTTACAGTGCGGTGGTTGAGGGCTTGATGATGCCGGTGGCACCTCGTCATGTGCGGCGACCCCCCATTGTTGAGACAGGCCTGTATTCGTTTGAAAGGCTCGGTGTGGAAACCACCACCATTAAAGGTATTAACACAGGAGCGGTGGTGCTGCGGTTGATGCTGCCAGGAGACGCTTTTTTCCGTCCGGAAGGCAACGTGGATCTTCGACTCAATTTTTCTTATGGAGCGAAGTTAAGGGAAGACAGTGTTCTGAACGTGATGGCTAACGGTTTCTTCGCCCGGTCCATGGCCATGCATGAGAAGGACGGCGATTATCTTTATCGTTATGGGTTCCCAATTCCCATACGATACCTTCAACCGGGTGAGAACATCATCGAGATCCGGCCACAAATGGTGCCTTTGATCACGGGGAATTGTCAGGCTATTCAAACCGAGAACTTGTATTTCACCCTCTACAACGATTCTCAGGTGTATATTCCACCAATGCGTCAGGTTGCGCAGTTGCCAAACATGAAACTGGCCTCTCAAATTGGCTATCCCTTCGGGCATGTTCCGGATGGATCCGAACTCGCCGTCTTCGTTGCGGATAAAGACTCTGACACCATCGTAGCCGCCTGGACGTTTTTGGCTAAACTCTCTCAAATATCCAATGCTCTTCTCTTTCGGACAGAAATGACCTTTGACTCTCCCCGGACGGATGACTCTAAGCATCTCGTCGCCGTCGGGCCGCATGGGGTTCTTCCACAAGACCTGGCTGATGCCGCCCCCATCGCTCCCTCTCAAAATGGTGATATGCGCTACCAGTTGAAGAGAAGCCCGATCGCTCTCGATGCCGTTGATGGCAACCTCGTTGATTCCGTGGTGCGTTTAGTAGCCGGTCAAGGCGAGACTCCGATCACCGAGCCGGTCGAACCGTCTGCTGACTTCGATATCGCCAGTGATCAGGAACAAGACGGCGTGGCGCTAAGTTTTCAAAACCCGTATCATGGGGGTCGCGCATCTATTCTCTTGAGCGCGAAGTCTCCACGGCTACTTCGCGAAAGTATCGATCGTCTTATCATGCCCTCGTTTTGGTCAGAGTTAGACGGTGACGTTACAGTTTGGGGCTCGGATAAACGAACGATTGAACACGCTACTTTGGGGGAAAGTTTTTACGTCGGAGAGATCCAGGTGGTCGAACATCTGCA
The DNA here is from genome assembly GCA_036804205.1 of Verrucomicrobiia bacterium. GTDB lineage: Bacteria > Verrucomicrobiota > Verrucomicrobiia > Chthoniobacterales > CALDSX01 > DAIRSW01. Next base: position 2,670 of record DAIRSW010000188.1, read on the forward strand.
AAGAGAAGTCTCTGAACAACCACTTCGTTGGATTCTCATTGCCTTGGGGGGCATCGCTCTCTTGGTGTTGTTTACCCGGCTGCTAACCAAAAAACTCGGAGCAGCGTAGGCCCGGTTCACAAGACTTTCGAAGCACCGATTATGCAGCAACCAAGGCCGAGAATGGCAAGCATCAAAATTCCCAGCAACAAAGCCCGGGCTTCCAGGGATCACACTTCTTGGTTTGTTGTTGTGTGCTTGTTCCTTGCGGGCTGTTCTGCAGAGTCGAAGAATCAAGATGACGAGCCGGAAGTTCCGGTCGAATCGTCCGAAAGGCCAAAACAACCTGTGGAACTGGAAAAGGTAGATCCATTGCAGCCCGCCGAACATGCGGAGGATGTTCCAGAGCCGAGCAGCCTCTGGGGTCGTTTTGCGCAGACCTATATTTCCAGCAGTGGTAGGGTGATTGACTCAATGAACGGCAACATTAGCCATTCTGAGGGGCAAGGCTACACCATGCTTCTGGCAGTTGCCTTTGACGACCGCGAGGTGTTTGAACGCGTGTGGACCTGGACGGAGGAAGTTCTAGGCTCAGCACGAGAGGATAGCTTTTTTGCTTGGCAATGGAGTCCGGAGGGTGAAGGTGGCGTCTCGGATCGCAACAATGCCAGCGACGGAGAATTGCTAATTGCCTGGGCTTTATGGCGGGCCCATCAGAAATGGGGAGAAGACAGCTGGCTTACTGTCGCAGAAAAAATTTGTAAGGAGTTTGAGGAGAAACTGATTGTAAGGCATCCGGAGGGATTAATGATGTTGCCTGGGCTGGAAGGGTTTGTGCACCCGAGTGCCGACGACACCTCCGAGAGCCTTCAGCAGCTCGGTGGGGAGAGAGACTGGACAAACGCGAGGTTGGTAATAAATCTTTCCTACTGGATTTTTCCTGCGTTACGGGAACTTAATCAAGCCGGGTTGCTGCCTAGCGGCAGAATGCTGCATTCATCTGGGGTCGCTCTGATTGCGAAATGTCACTACGGCCCCCACCGCCTAACCCCAGACTGGGTCGAATTCGACGGGAGCGAACATGCCCCTGCGGAAGGGTTCGAACCTTTATTCGGTTATAATGCCATACGCATTCCACTGTATTTGATGTGGGGAGGCGTCCCACTGGATCATGAGGTGCTCCGGCCCTATTTAAACTGGTATACCAGAGCCCTAGATAGGAGTGAATTCCCAGACACTGTGAACATAAATACCGACGAGCCAGGGCAAAACCCCTTAATGCCCGGCGGTATGGCCTTGGCCGATTGGCTACTGAGTGAGAGTGGAAGGTACTCCGATGAGAATGAAACCGTGCGGCCGTCAGACGAACTGCTTCTTGAAGACCCAAGCTATTATTCCATGGTCCTTACCCTGTTAGTGGACCTGGCCAAAGAAGAAAGAACC
>DAIRSW010000189.1:0-4041 GCA_036804205.1 Verrucomicrobiia bacterium
AAAAGAGGCTTTCGTACTATCAGACTTAATGGAGGATGACCTCGGTCGATGCAAGTGACTGCAACCGTTGATACAAGCGCGCAATGCCAGGAAAGCCTCTTTGCAATTGATCCGACAATCACAGGCCCTGACAAGGAAGCCCGTTACGTTCTTTCGAGGACTCATTCTCGCTTTTTCGAACTAAGCGGGTGGCTCCTCGTTCCATCCTTTATCCAGCTTAACGGAATTCGCGCCATCTGTGGTCGACGCCGATTCAAAGCGCGCAGAAAACAACTCCGGGTCGACGTGATGCGAAACTTTCCCGAGCGCATCGACAGCCTGCATTCGGGCTTCATTCTTGAGCTAGACCTGGACTGGGCTGATACCTACCTGGAGTTTGAGTTCAAAGACCAGTTCGGACAGTGGCATCGATGCGGATCCTACACAATTGCACCATGCTTGCGGCCGCTTCAGAGCTTGCTCTCGAACGCACGTGAACAGCAGTCCACATACGAGATATGGCTGGAGACCCATCTACTCAAGATGGCGAGCAAGCTCAACACGAGCGAATATGTGCCCGGTCATGCAACCTCAGGTCCGAAAATTTCGTTGTGTGTCCCGGTATACAATCCGCCGCTCAAGTGGTTAAAGAGGATGATCGATTCGGTGATGGCGCAGAGCTACTCAAACTGGGAATTATGCCTCGCGGACGACTGCTCCACAGAAGTCCGGGTGCGCCTCGAGCTCGAGGCCGCCAGAAAAATGGATCCACGGATCAAGGTGGTCTTTCGTAAGGAAAACGGCCACATTTGTCGGGCCTCAAACTCTGCCCTCGAATTATGCACAGGAGAATTCACAGCGCTGCTTGATCATGACGACGAACTGCTTCCGGACGCTTTGGCGTGCGTCGCCGAAGCTATTCGGTCCAATCCCGATGTCGATCTTTGGTTTTCCGATGAGGATAAGATTTCTGAAGACGGAACTCCCAGTGGCCCCTACTTTAAGCCAGGCTGGAGCGTGGACCTCCTATATCAGCAAAACTGCGTCAGCCATCTCGGTGCCTTCCGGACGTCGCTTCTTCGTAAACTCGGTGGTTTTCGGCCAGGTTTCGAAGGAAGTCAGGATTGGGATCTGGCACTAAGAGTGGTGGAGGTGGTGGGAGCACATCGCGTGCGCCACATACCCGCAATGCTTTATCATTGGCGCACCATCCCAAGTTCGACGGCATCAACCATGAATGCTAAACCCTACACTCTAAGGGCGGCCCAGAAAGCCGTTCAGGAACATCTGGATCGAATGCATCCCGGTGCAAAAATCGTCGAGCTTGGTAGCTCGGCCTATTGGAAGATCGAATGGCCCCTGCCCAATCCGCAGCCGCGTGTTTCAATCATTATTCCGACACGCAACCAAGCGGAGCTGCTTCGCGTTACGCTTGAATCTCTGATTAAGAACACCGAATATGAGCACTACGAAATCATCGTGGTGGATCATGACTCCGACGAATCCACGGCTAAGGACTACCTGAAGCAGCTGCCCATCCAAAATCCCTTTGTTTCGGTTTTGCAGGCTGCTGGTCCATTTAACTGGGCAGCTATGAGCAATCTCGGCGGACAGTATGCCCAAGGGGAAGTCTTATTATTTTTAAATAACGACATGGAGATCGTTGAGTCCGGATGGCTGCGAGAATTAGTATCTCAGGCTTCTCGGCCTGAAGTGGGCGCCGTGGGAGCTGCACTGATGTATCCGAATGGCAGGATCCAGCATGCCGGGGTCGTTCTCGGACTACGCGGGCTTGCGGGGCACATCTACCGCAATAGCCTGATCGAGGTGCCGACGATCGGTGGCGCCCCGCATCACATGCGTGAGGTTACCGCGGTCACCGGCGCATGTTTGGCAGTCCGCAAGGAGCTTTTCCAGCGGATCGAAGGGTTTGACAGTGAGCACTTTCCGGTGAATTACGGCGACGTCGACTTTTGCCTGCGCCTCCGGGCTTTGGGCTACAAAACGATCTACACGCCATTCGCAAGACTCTTTCACCATGAGTCGGCTTCAAGGGGGGAAACGGAGAAGCTCAGCGAGCGCAAAGCTCAAGCAAACGAAGAAGCCGCCACTTTATCTAAGAGGTGGAGGATACATCTTCATGAGGATCACTTCTTCAATCCGAATCTGTGCCGACATTCGGAACTGCCCTGTTTACAGATTCCGGACGAGATCGACTTCTGGGCTTCGATCCAAAGGACGGCGGTTGACACTTTCACCCGGCCGGGTTCAGTCCCTATCTGACCAGACTAATCGCCGAATAGCTTTCCCTGACAAAATAGCAACGTTACACAACGGGGCTTCGGGAACCCCCATGGAGGGCATATTGCGAGTTAAGGACCCGGACACAGCTTACCGAGCAAAATGGTAACGTTACCAAATTGCGCTTCGGGTGGGCGCGTGGGGCACACATGGCAGGTTCAGCCCTGGATACAGCTTGCCGAGCAAAGTGGTAACGTTACCAAATTGCGCTTCGGGTGGGCGCGTGGGGCGCACATGGCAGGTTCAGTCCTTGATACAGCTTGCCGAGCAAAGTGGTAACGTTACCAAATTGCGCTTCCGGTGGGCGCGTGGGGCGCACATGGCAGGTTCAGTCCTGGGTTGGCGTCTTTTGTGCAAACCATCTGCGCACCGCAAACTAGCGCGCCTCTACTGGTTTGGCGGAAACATTTTTGACCCTGCACGATGCTTGACGCATCGCTCACAAGTCAGCGAGCACCAGGATGTTTGGCAAAAAGCTCTGCTGCTTTGGGCTTTCAGTTGCCTTGGCTAAGCTGCGGCTTCTGCTGGGGCAGTGTTGCTGCGTAGTATGAGGCTGCCGCCGGCGGATTCGACTTTTGCTTTCGCCGATTCGCTGGCTTCATCTACTTCAATGCTTAGCTTTTTAGATAACTCGCCACGAGCTAGGAGTTTGACCGCTTCGTAGTCGCCACGGATCAGGCCTTTGGCCTTTAAGCTTGCCTCGTTAACTTGCTCCCCGTCCGCAAACAGATCGAGATCGTCTAAATTTACAGTTGCCACTTTGCGCTTAAACTGTGCGTTGCTAAAGCCGCGCTTTGGTAAGCGACGGTAGAGTGGCATTTGTCCCCCTTCGAAACCGGGACGTATGGAACCGCCGGCGCGTGCTTTTTGCCCTTTATGACCGCGACCGCTGGTTTTACCGTGGCCGGAGCTTTCTCCACAGCCAAGTCGTTTGCGACGGTGTTTGGAACCGGGATTGGGTTTAAGTTCGTTGAGTTGCATAAATCAATAGAAGGAAATGGTGGTTTTAAGAAGACGTTACGCCTCCACTTGAGCGGTGACTTCTTCAGCTGCGGGCGCGGTGGCGCGTGGTTTGATTTTGATGCCCCGCACACGATGAATTTCTGATTGGCTCCGTAGCTGCTGAAGCGCTGCCAGAGTCGCTTTTACCACGTTACTCGGGTTGTTGCTACGCTGAGATTTGGCAAGCACATCTTTGACGCCGGCCGCTTCGAGCACAGCGCGCACACCGCCACCAGCGATAATTCCGGTTCCTGGTGATGCAGGCATGAGCAGCACTTGGCCACCGCCGAATTCGCCAGTGACTTGATGCGGGATGGTAGTGTTGTTAAGCACGATGGGCACCATGTTTTTGCGAGAAGCCTCCGAGGCCTTGCGGATGGCTTCGGCTACTTCGTTGGCTTTACCAAATCCATAACCAACTTTGCCGGCTTGATCACCGCACACGATTAGTGCGCTAAAACTAAATCGACGACCACCTTTGACGACCTTGGCACAGCGGTTGATAAAAACGACTTTTTCTTTAATCGCGTCGCGCTCTTCATCGGCAGGAGCATTCCCATCACGATTGGGGCGTTGCCCGCGTGGTCCCCGGTTGTTACCGTCGCGTCCGCCGCGTTGTCCACGGTTGTTATTATTGTAGGGACGACGATTGGCATTATCAGCAGCTGCCGCGGCCGGGGCTGCGACCACCGGCGTGTTGGTGGTCTCAGAAGGTGTGTCGGTGATCTCAGTACTCATAGCTTAAAATTCTAGGCCGGC
>DAIRSW010000190.1:0-2562 GCA_036804205.1 Verrucomicrobiia bacterium
TTGCTAATCTCCACCATTGCGACCAGTTCATTATTTACTTTGATCTGCGCTTTTATGGTGTTCCTCATCGGGCACATTCAGGCTGTGGCAAGGGAAGCCATGGAGCGCTACCAAAGCATCAGTCAAGGCTGGTTACAGGACACCTTTATGGGATTGGTCGTGCTCATTTTTCCGGACCTACAAATGTTCGATCTTGTGGACGAACTCGTGGCCGGTGTGGATATCGCGTGGGATGTTGTCTATGGCACTGGGTTGCTGGGCATTGCTTACATCACCGTATACACCGTCATGGCCTGTCTATTTTTCACCTTCAAAGAACTTTAAATCATGGGGCGACGCCTGTTAGCACTGTTTCTGGCGCTGGCTTTGTTTGGACTAGCCAAAAAGCCTTGGGAAACCAGGTTGGCCCTCGAACAGCGCGAAGCCGGTTATCGCCCGGTCACCTTGGATGTCTCCTTGCGCGAGCAACTCGGTCAATCCGCTTTTCTGGCAACACTCAGCGGCTTTCGTTCCCTGGTCGCTGCCTATTTCTGGATTGAAGCGCATACAGCTTGGGAACAAACCGACTGGGGCAGAATGAATTTTTTGCTCAACCTGGTGGTCACGCTTCAACCTCGGGCTCAGACTTACTGGGAAATGGCCGGCTGGCATATGGCTTGGAACGCCTCGGTTGCAGCTCGCAACGACCCCAATATCGAGAGGGAAGCTCTGCGCATTCGAGCAGAACGCGAATATTTTGATTTAGGAGAAAGCTACTTTGCTCGCGGCATACAAAACCTGCCGGACAATTGGGAGCTACACGCGCGCTATGCGCTATTTCTGGTCGATAAGTTGGGTGAACATTGCCGAGCGGCAGAGCTATACGAGCGAGCAGGGGAAATGCCAAATCATTTGCCTTACGTTAGACGCATGGCGGCCTACCAATTAGCGGCATGTCCGGGGCAAGAAAAAGCGGCCTTAGAAAAATTGCGCAGCCTTTATCTGGAAGGACCACAGAACCACTTGCCAACACTTTTAAGAATCCTGTGGGAATTAGAGAACAACTTCGAAGTACCCCAAGAACAACGTCTTCTGTCCCAACCGCCGCCGGACTTTTAAGTGCAATGCGGGGTCTGGCGCAGACCGAAATTCGTTCCGAATTCCGCTACAGTTTGTGGTGCGTTGCTTTGGCGCTTTGTCGTCGGGCGTGAGACTTCCTGTTGTAAAGGCCAGCCTTATTCTCGGGTGGCACGGTTTTGGAGACTGCGGAGTTCGCCGGCGTAGCCGGTCAGCTCCATGTAACCACGCCCGGTCACCTCACTGGAACCCCTTCGACCGCTGACTCCGACTGAGCCTTCCCAGTAGTTGGCTACGGGCAATACCAATTCTTGCTCCGGAAAGGCTGCGGTTGTGTTGATTTGCATATCCAGCCCAGGGACCTCAATAGTCCAATTTATCGGATAGTTGCCTTGAGTGTTGGGACTTCGCCAGGTGCGGCCCGGGATCAGTTGAAAATCTTGGGAGCGAAGGGCCTGGGTGCTGCCGTCCGGAAAAACAAACGTGCCGCTGGAGGAGACACTGGCTGATCCATCCCGATTGCGAAGTTGGTAGATCATCAATTCTGAGCCGTCCGAAAGCTGTAAGCTGAACCAGTCCCATCCGACCTGGTCCGGACCGAGTTGGTTTGAGCCCCACTCTCGATCAAGCCAGGCAGAGCCGGTCACTGTAAAATTTTGCCCCTGATATACTAACTCACCTTCCGCTTGAAGCCGGGTAAGAGAGTAATAATGCGTTGCTTCGCCAGCCCCAGGCGATTTTTGACTAACCCCATCCGAGCCGTGAAAGACCATGGGTTTTTGGGAGCTTAAAACCAACTGGAGATCAGCATTTTCTTGGCGAGCAAGCACCTGGAAGGTAGGTGGATCGTCGGCCAGAAGCTCCAGTTGCCAATCTCGAAGCCAGACAATTTGCTCACCGGCTTGAGAGCCGAAGCCGGCTTCACCAAAAGCGCCGCGCTCTAGAATTTCATCAAACAGGAACTTTTTTCTATTCAGGTCGCTTATCGCAAAGTGAGCAAAAGACACATCGCCGACTAAAAACTGGGACGCGGTCTCTTGATGAAGTTTTGGCGGAATAATTCCATTACGAAAAAAAGTCACCTGAAACCCAAAAGCATGGCCGTCCGGACTTTCCAGATGTCCAACAAAGTACCACCATTCCGTGCGAAAGTCAGGGTGATGATAGTGGTCTTGCGGAAAATTATACTCCCAGCCGGGCAAGGCCATAGCCCATGGAGTGGGTTCTTCCGCTTGAGACGGAAGGGAAGTTATTCCTAGAAAAATGAAAAAAAAGTGAAAAAAAAGTTTCATAAAAATTCTGCCGAAGATCGGCCTTATTAGCGACATTGGATACATCTCACAAGATAACGAACGGGCTAAAAACAAAGCGTCCACGAAGTGTAAAAAACTCATTTAAGCCTTGAAAACAAAGGGGTTATCGTAGCGCCGAGAAAAACTCTAAGAACAGTGGATAATTCCCCGGACTGAGCAGCAAGCAAGGAAAGTTACGTGCATAAATGTGGAT
>DAIRSW010000190.1:2572-4031 GCA_036804205.1 Verrucomicrobiia bacterium
CGTGGTGGGACGAGTGCTTGTGAATAAATCGCTTGCCGAGAGGTCAATTTTTTGCTATGCGCGTAGGAGGAAGTGGCGTCTCTCGCCTGTCATTACGGCAGGTGAATCCCACTCAGCTTTTAAGCCGTCTACGCATATGAACCACGACCACGCCATTCCATCCCGGCTAACCGAGCTTGGTTGGTCTTTAATATTACCCAGCATTTCCGTTGCTGCTTTCGCACTCTGGATTGGCGCTGGCGTATCCGCACACGCCCAGGGCGAGCCGCCGCTTGAGCCTTTGGTGCCGCCTCTCTCAGAAATTTTATCGGGGAATGATGCACCCCCACCACCGCCGCCAGACCCTTTGGCACCGCCGCCGTTGGCTCCGATGCCGTCGGATACATCAGAAGATGCCTTGCCTACACCTCTTCCGGCTCCGACTTCTCCACGAGCCGATGCTCCCCCAACAGGAGTTCCCGCTCCTATTGAGCCTCCACTCGCCCCAGCCATCCCTGTGCCGCCCGCACCTGTCACTCCTGAAGAGACGCCTTTCATTCCACCGGCATCCATCGGGACCACCACGGAAACGGGTGCAGGGCCTCAGGTCCGCGAGTTTATCGGAGATGACGTGGGAACGGTGCTTCGACTCTTAGCTCGGCAGGCTCGGATCAATCTAGTTGTCTCTGAAATGGTGCAAGGGACGGTGACCATGCGCCTGGAAAATGTAACAGCTTTTGAAGCTATTCGAATCATTGCAACATCCAAAGGTTTGTTCATCGACGAGATCGACAATGTCTTTTATGTGAAAACTCAGGAAGAAAAAGCTGCGGAACCTACTGAGCCTAATAGCTACACCTTTAATTATGCGAAAGCCGCTGATGTAGCCGATTTGCTGCAACGCCAATTAGTCAGTGGAGCGGCACCGGTGGTCGATCCACGGACCAATACCATCTTTTTCCGGGAAACGATTTCCAACATGCAGAACGCGTTGGATTTCCTGGTTAAAGTGGATGAACCAACCAAACAAGTGATGATCGAAGCGCGCCTCGTCGAGGTGACCGCAAATCCGACCCAAAGATATGGCATCAACTGGTCGGGCGTCTTAAGCCAACAAACTTTGCGTTATGGTGGTAGTGTTATTGCAGAAGATGGTTCGCCGCCATCAGGTCTTATCCAGACTGAAGACGGAACGTTCACGCTCGGTGACTTCATTCGACAAGGTGATCGGGGCACGCCATTGTTTGATGTTGATCCGATTACCGGCGAGCGCACACGGGTGACCAGTCAGGAAGCCTTTGCGAGGGGTCAAGGGGGCGCTGGCCGCTTTTTCGACACCATCGCAGGCCAGTTTGCTATTCTGAGCATTCCTCAAATGAGTGCGACTCTCAGCTTGATCAACGCTGACTCAGACTCGGAATTTCTCGCCAACCCACGCATTGTGACGGCGGATAACCAATCGGCAACCATTTCTATTGAA
>DAIRSW010000191.1:0-3617 GCA_036804205.1 Verrucomicrobiia bacterium
TATTCTATCTTTCGACCATGAGCAACATCCCCGCCGATCTTCGCTACGCCAAGTCCCACGAATGGGTTCAACTCGCCGCCGATGGCACAGCGCTGGTGGGTATATCCGATTACGCCCAATCCAGTCTGGGCGACATCACCTACGTGCAGTTGCCCAAGGTCGGCACGACGCTAGTCGTCGGCGCGACTTTCGGCGTCGTCGAGTCCGTGAAGGCGGCGTCGGATCTTTATGCGCCGGTCGCCTGCACCGTGCTTGAGACAAATCCGGCGCTCGACTCCGCGCCCGAGACGATCAACTCCGCGCCTTACGAGGGCGGCTGGATGATGAAGGTGAAGCTCGACGCCCCCGTGCCCGCCGAGCTGCTCGACGCCGCCGCCTACGCGACGCACGTCGGCTGAGGGGCGGGCGGGGTCGGGGTAATCAAAGCCGGCTTTATAGATCGTAGTGGCAAGCCACCACATGGCCGGGCCGGGTCGGATCGGGTTGCCGCAAGGTCGGCGCCTCGGCGCGGCAACGTTCGGTGGCGTGCGGGCAGCGCGGGTGAAAGGGGCACCCGCTCGGCGGATTAATTGGCGAGGGCACGTCGCCGCTCAGCACGATGCGCGTGGACTTGCGCCGAGGCTCGGGCACGGGAATTGCCGAGATAAGCGCGCGGGTGTAGGGGTGAGCGGCGCGGCGGTAGAGGTCGTCGGCGTCGGCCAATTCGACGATCCGGCCCAGATACATCACGGCGATCCGGTCGGAGACGTGTTTCACCACCGCGAGATCGTGGGCGATGAAAAGGTAGGCGAGGCCGAGTTCGCGTTGCAGGTCGAGCAACAGATTGAGGACCTGGCCTTGGACCGAGACGTCTAGCGCGGAGACCGGCTCGTCGCAGATAATGAGTTTCGGGTTGAGGGCGAGCGCACGGGCGATGCCGATGCGCTGGCGTTGTCCGCCGGAAAACTCGAAGGAGAAGCGCTCCGCGGAGGAGGCGGGCAGGCCGACGCGGTCGAGCAGTTTGGCCACGCGCGCGGCGCGGTCGGCGGAGTCGCCCACGCCGTGGATGATGAAGGGCTCGGCGAGGATTTCGCCGACGGAGTGGCGGGCGTTTAGCGAAGCGGCGGGGTCTTGGAAGACCATCTGAAGCTCGCGACGATGCGGCTTGAGCGCGCGTGAGGAGAGCGGCGCGAGGTCGGTGCCGTTGAAGTGGATCGAGCCGGCGGTGGGCGTGTTGAGGCGGACGATGGTTTTGCCGAGGGTGGATTTACCGCAGCCGGATTCGCCGACGAGGCCGAGCGTTTCGCCGGCGTGAAGACTGAGCGACACGCCATCGACCGCCCGGCACCAGGCTTTGGCGCGTCGCAGCACGCCGCCGCGCACGGGGAAGTGCATGCGCAGACCGCGCACGTCGAGGAGGGGGCGCTGCGCCTCGGATAGAACAGCTGCGGGCTGGTTGTGGCGCTCCGAACTCATCGCGCGAAAAGCGAAATCAGACGTTTACGCAGATTGCCGAGTTCGGGGCATAGTTTATACAAAGTGCTCAGCGGCGTTAGGCTGGCGGCTATGAGTTGGTCGCGACCGGCACCGGCGCGACGAGAGTCCCCTTTGCGCGCAAGAAGCGGACCGAAAAAGATCTCTTTCAGAGAGCCGGAGGCGCGGACCTCCGGCCAAGGCGCATCGAGCTCCGCGCGATACGCGACGCAGGCGTAGATCTCCACTTCGGGTTGAGCGGCGCAGCACAGGAGATTTATTTGTTTTGCTGCAAGCTCGGACTCCAGCGCCGACATGGAGGCTGGCGTGGCGCGGTCCGCATCGGGAATAAAAAGCCAGAGGTCCCAAAAACCGTAACGGTCGGAGAGTTCGCCACGGATTGCTTTTATGGCGTCGTCGTAGCCATTGAGACGCGGACTGGTTAGCATCTGGACCTTGGCGTTGGGCTTTCCCGCATCGGCCAGGATGGCTTCAACCAGCGGCTTGAGGATATAACCGTTGTTGGTCGGGTCCTCGGGAATCACGAGCACCTTAAAGCTCACAAAGCAGCCTCCATCCAGCCTTCGGCAAAGAGGTCGCCGATGGACTGTTTTTTGACGATGTCGTTGAAATGGGGAATTTCGGTCAGCGGAAGTATCTTCGATTCCCCGGTCGTTTCGTCGCGTTTGCAGAAGAACGTGTGTTCATACTCCTCCGGTTGCAGCCAACCGAGAACGATAGGGGAGTGGGTGGTCACGATGACCTGAGTTTTACCTTCTTGGGTTCGGTTTCGGAGCAGTTCGACCAGAAGGCGCAGGCGGCTGGCGTGGATGCCGTTTTCGATTTCCTCCAAAGTCAGCAGAGCGGGCATGTCGGGCTGGAAAAAGGCGGCAGCAATTGCGGCAAAACGAAGGGTGCCATCGCTCAAAACCGGAGCGGGGAATTCCTGCCCGCCTTCCTCAAGTTTAAACATGGTATCTCCGACGGCACCCTCTAGGACGCCGACATCATCGACCTCGGACGGTCGAAGGTGCTTAAGCCAAGTGAGGTAGGCCGCTTTCGTATTTGAGTCTTTGCAGATGGTGCGAATCAGGGCGGAAAAGTTTTCGCCGCGTTCTCCCATTCGAGACACGTTTGCCGCCTGCGAATATTCCCTGAGCACAGCGGGCGAAGGATCCAATCGCTGCACGTTAGCCAGAAGCCTTGAAAACTGCGCCGCACGATCGGAGTGGGTCTTGGTCCATTTGCCGCCTCCTTTGCTCAGTTGCGTGAGAACGGCTCGTCCGGATTCGCAATCAATATGAGGAGGCTTACCTTGGCTTCCTCGATTGTATCTTACCTTAAAAGAGGGACTGCGACTCGAGTTATGAATGCTTCCTGACGTGTATATTTCCTCGGCTCCAGCAGTGAACGATTCGTGGGAAATTTTTTGATGAGCAGGATCTAGTGACAGCTCAAAATGCTCACGACGACGGAAAAGACGTTGAGCGAGAGTGACCATTCTTACGGTATCCACCGCCAAGCTTATCGGTTGCGATTTATCGCGTCGAAAAGCTGCATTAAAACTTCCTCCCCGAATTGAGTCCCATTGCTCGCTGGTCGCGCTTTTGGGTTTGCCGTCCAGAATTTCCCCGATCGTGAAGCCATTGCCGATGCCTTGAAGGACACGAATCGCATCGAACACGTTGGATTTGCCTGACGCGTTGGTGCCGATGAAAAAGTTCAGTCGCCCCAACTCGAGTCGAACATCTCGCAGGCTCTTAAAATTTTTAATGTTGAGCGTGGAAATCATGGTTAGTCGGGGTGGTGCGTAAGCGTTGTTTAGAATTTCTTCGGTTCTGTTCACCTGGATGGCGAAGCGAATTTTCGGCTACCGATTTGGGTAGATCGATTTAAGGGGGATATGATTGAGCGCACTATCTTTGCGCCAGCAGGCTACGGTGTGGCCGGGGGAGACAGATTCGAGCGGGGGCTGTTTTTTGCACTCGGGCGCGGCGAGGGGGCAGCGGTTTTGGAAGCGGCAGCCGGCCGGCATGTCGGCGAGGCCGGGCACCTGGCCGGGGATGGTGGCGAGGCGGCTCTTGCGCTCCGCGTCCAGGCGCGGGATGGCGCGCAGGAGGCCTTGCGTGTAGGGGTGCTTCGGGTTGCGGAAAATTTCCTCCACC
>DAIRSW010000191.1:3627-4027 GCA_036804205.1 Verrucomicrobiia bacterium
GCGCGTATTCGGCGACGCGGCCACCATACATGACGAGCACGTCATCGCACATCTCGGCGACGACGCCGAGGTCGTGGGTGATGAGGATCACCGCCATGCCGAGCTCGCTTTGGAGCGAGCGCATGAGGTCGAGAATTTGCGCCTGGATGGTGACGTCGAGCGCGGTGGTGGGTTCGTCGGCGATGAGCAGCGCGGGGTTGCAGGCGAGCGCCATGGCGATGACGACGCGCTGGCGCATGCCGCCGGAGAGTTGGTGCGGATACTCGAGGGCGCGAATCTCGGGCGAGGGGACGCCGACTTTGGCGAGCATCGCGACGGCGAGGCGATGGGCCTCGGCCTTGTCCTTGGTGCGATGCAGCAGGAATACCTCGGCGAGCTGGCGTCCGATGGCATGCACGGG
>DAIRSW010000192.1:0-3806 GCA_036804205.1 Verrucomicrobiia bacterium
GGACAAGCCCGGTGGAAGAGCTTCGCGGCTAGCGCGGGTGCTGGATACCAAGTTTCTCGCCACCGGGGCGAGCCCGGTGGAAGAGCTTCGCGGCTAGCGCGGGTGCTGGATATCAAGTTTCTCCCCCACCGGGGCGAGCCCGGTGGAAGAGCTTCGCGGCTAGCGCGGGTGCTGGATACCAAGTTTCTCGCCACCGGGGCGAGCCCGGTGGAAGAGCTTCGCGGCTAGCGCGGGTGCTGAATACCAAGTTTCTCGCCACCGGGACGAGCCCGGTGGAAGAGCTATCGCGTGCTTACTCCGGCCTTCAGCCGGCTCTCACTCCTAACATTTTTTATCCGAGCGCATTCGGGGTGGTGGCCCGGTCGGCACTAGCATGGCTCCCGATCGCCAATCGCCGATCACTTCGCTACGATCCCCCCGCCAACGCCAATGATGCAGTCCGATCATAGCGCAAAGGAGAGCATCGGTTTGGTCCTCGACCTTCTTGCTCCATGGGGCTTGCAAAAGCTCGCCCAGCTCTTGGTGCACTTTAAAGCCTGGCAAGAGCGCCGCGCCCAATCTTTTAACGAGCTCTTGCAAGCGCGCAAACTCCACTCCGCGTTCCGTCAAACTCCCTTTTTTGTAACGCACAATTTTATCCAGCCGATGCCACCGCACCAGTGCTGCGTGCGGATACACCTCACAGCATTGCCGGAGGCCTGGGCGAGGTTGCTCAGCCCCATGATGCCAGCCCTTCCGCAGCATCAGGTGCCCTAACGCGGGTGGCCGTGGCGTCAAACGCGTGTTCGCAGGGTAACACCCCGCGTGTTGTTTCCCAAAAAGCTGATGCGTCAAACGATCCAATTGTCGCGAACCAGTAGCATTAAAACAAATGAGGGGAGCATCGACACAAGCAAACCAAGCCGTGCATGGTGAGGTGTTCTTTTGCTGCGCCTCGATCCAAGCAAAAAGCTCTTCGTTACCCTGGCAAAGGCCCATGTTGATGCTCCATTGCTCCACTCCCGAAGCACCCTTTGGCTGCACGTGTAAACAGCACACCCCGTCGGGCTTTTGATTGCCCCAAGCTAAGTCAATTCCCAGGATTCCCCAGCTTGCTTCCTCGTCATTGCTCATGTAGTTCTACCACTTATGTCTTCGTCAGGACCTTTACAACACACCGTGGCACAAGCAGCCAGCATGGAAGGCACCGCCCTCCATACAGGAGAATCGGTTAAGCTCACTCTGCGTCCCGCGCCCGTCAACCATGGCATCAAATTTAAACGCATCGATCAACCCGACGAACCCACCATCGACGCAAGAGTAGAAAACGTGCGCCACGTGGAGCGCGCCACCACTCTTGCAGAAGGCAGTGTGAAAGTGCATACGGTTGAACACATCCTCTCGGCGCTTTCGGCATTGGAAATTGATAATGTCATCATTGAAATGAACGCTAATGAGCCGCCCATTGGAGACGGCAGCGCCGCTCCTTTTGTTGAGCTCATTCAGCGTGCCGGAAAACACACTCAGGACGCGGTCAGAAAAATTTTTGACGTGCGTGAGCCGGTCTCCATCGAAACAGCCGAGGGCTCCATTCTCACGGTGTTGCCAGACACCAAGTTCCGGATCTCCTGCACGCAAGTGGACCCTGGCAATCGCTTCACGCAGTTTTACACCTTCACCGTAGAGCCGGAGGCTTACATTCAACAAATCAGCCGTGCCCGCACCTTCGTGCACTTTGAAGACATCGAACCACTCCTCGCCAAGGGCCTCATCAAAGGTGGTAGCATCGAAAACGCAGTGGTCATCAAGCAAGGCGCGGTGGTCAGCAAAGAACCTCTGCGATACCCCGAAGAGTTTGCTCGCCACAAGATCCTCGACATCATTGGGGACCTCGCCCTTTTTGGCATGCCAATCAAAGGGCATGTGGTCGCAGTAAAACCCGGCCACGGAGCCAACGCCGAGCTCGCTCGGGCTCTTCGCAAAGAATACGCCTCCATGCAAGCCATGGTGCCACCGCTCACCATCCCCACTGGCGATGCCGTTCTTGATGTCAACCAAGTGATGTCCATTCTGCCGCACCGCTATCCATTTTTAATGGTCGACCGGATTGTAGGCTTCGAAGGCGAATCCAAATGCACCGGCATCAAATCTGTGACCATTAACGAACCATTCTTTCCCGGACACTTCCCTGGGCACCCGGTCATGCCGGGCGTTCTTCAAGTCGAAGCCATGGCGCAAGTCGCCAGCGTGCTACTTTTACGCAACCCAGAAAACGCGGGCAAAATTGGGTACTTCATGTCTGCTGACTCCGTCAAATTCCGCAAACCAGTCTTCCCGGGCGACACCCTATTCATCCACGTGGAAATGCTCAGCACCCGTCGCAACCTAGGCAAAGCGGTTGGTAAATGCGTCGTCAACGGAGCTGTAGTGTCTGAAGCGGCAATGATGTTCGCACTTTTAGAACGCTGAACCTGCCTGCCCATGAGCGAAATTCATCCCACCGCCATCATTGATCCGCGCGCCGAGATTGGCGAAGACTGCATTATCGGACCCTACAGCATGATCCTCGAGGAGCGGGCTGTTGGCTTCAAGGGCATGTGGTTTTGGATGGGCCGGCCACCATTGGGCCGGGAAATAAATTTTTTGCCTTCGCCTCCATTGGGCAACGCACTCAAGACCTAAAATATAGCGAGGAACCAACCTGGGTCGAGATTGGCGCAAACAATACCTTTCGAGAATACACCACCGTCAACCGCTCCACCTTCCCGGACGGCTGCACAAAAGTAGGCAGCCACGGCAACTTCCTGGCTTACTCACACATTGGACACGACTCGGTGGTGGGAGATCACGCCATCTTTTCCAATAATGGCACCCTGGCCGGACATGTGGAGGTTCAAAACCACGTTGGCCTTGGCGGACTGACGGCTGTGCACCAATTTTGTCGACTCGGACGCTTTTCCTTCACGGGTGGCTGCGCCAAAATTGTGCAAGACTTACCGCCCTTCTTTCTTGCGGATGGCAACCCGGCTTGTGTGCGAGGCATTAATAAAACCGGGTTGGAACGCAATGGCTTTACCCCAGAACAGATCAAGCTGATTGCCAAGGCGTATCGGATATTGTATCGAGAAGAGCTCAACGTGAGTCAAGCTTGCCAAAAAATCCGGGATCACCTCGAGCCCACCGCGGAGATCCAGGAGCTTCTGAGCTTCATTGAAAATAGCTCCCGCGGCATCATCCGGAAATCCAGCGACGAGTGACGGTTTATGTCACTTCAGGTGGTTCGTGATCAATCCTTCGCTCCATCCTGGCAAGCAGGATGGGGGCGACTGGAATGGGGACGGGGTGCTGGATTTCAAGTTTCTCTCCACCGGGACGAGCCCGGTGGAAGAATATTCGCGGCTAGAGCGGGTGCTGGATATCAAGTTTGCCCCCACCGGGACAAGCCCGGTGGAAGAACTTCGCGGCTAGCGCTAGTGCTGGATATCAAGTTTGCCCCCACCGGGACAAGCCCGGTGGAAGAACTTCACGGCTACGTGGGTGCTGGATACCAAGTTTCTCCCCCACCGGGACGAGCTCGGTGGAAGAACTTCGCGGATGCGCGGGTGCTGGATATCAAGTTTCTCCCCCACTGAGACGAGCCCGGTGGAAGAACTTCGCGGATGCGCGGGTGCTGGATATCAAGTTTCTCCCCCACCGGGACGAGCCCGGTGGAAGAACTTCGCGGCTGCGTGGGTGCTGGATTTAAAGTTTCTCCCCCACCGAGACGAGCCCGGTGGAAGAATACTCGCGGCCAGCGCGGGTGCTGGATATTAAGTTTCTCCCCACCG
>DAIRSW010000193.1:0-3644 GCA_036804205.1 Verrucomicrobiia bacterium
ACCTTTGACATTGGCAGCGGCAGCCGCGATTTGGCCGCCAGCGGAGCCGCCACCCTTTGGGCGGTCCACTTGGGCAGCAGAGTAGCAGCAAAGCCGAAAGTGGAATCACTACCTTGTAACCACACAATTCCAGCTACAAACCCTGAAGACAAACTCAGGAGCATTTCCTGGGAAAATTTGCACGGTAAGTTTTTGGTGAATCCCGTGACAGGAGTTCTTTTGAAAAGAATCAACTCTGCAGCTTGACCGATTGACCTGAATGAAGCTTGAAGGCGTCCAGCGCCTGGAAAGGAGCTGTTCCCAACAGGTGCTCGCGATCCCGCTCCCAGAACATATTCACTGAGGCATCATGTCCAAAGCCGCACCGCCATCGGCGAGGGAAATTTCCTTCTGAATGTGGGCCCACGCGGCGACGGGTCCATCCCGGAGGAGGACGCGCTGGTGCTTCGCCAAATGGGCGATTGGCTGCGGGCACACGGGGAAGCCATCTAGGGCTCCCGGAGATTTGATTACAGCTCTGCCTGGTATTCGCAGGGAGGGTTTACCCGCAAAGGCAACACGCTGTATCTTCATGTCTTCCGCTGGAGTGGCGAAGAACTCGTGCTCCCGATGTTCAATAATATGCCTGAACGCATCACGCTGCTGCCGACCGGCCAGACGGCCACGGTGGAACGATTGTCGAATGGAAGATTGCGTTTGGGCGGCCTGCCCACCTATCCCCCGCACTCTTGTCAAACGGTCTTACGGTTGAAATTCACGGAGCCACCGACTCTCATCGAAGAGACGGATCATGCCGCTTGGCTATTCGGGCGGGTTTAGCCCCAATGCCTGGCGAATATACACAATCTCTGAAGCGCCAAAGGCGCCTTCATTCAATAGCCCAGTCCGAAGGGCTGGGTAGTTTGTCCACAAAAACGTGCGGCCTGAAAGGACGCGATTGAGTTGGCTTGCCTGCGAATCCCGCCCAATGCCATGAATCGCGGGCTTACAGCCCGCAGCCTTGTTTCTATTTTCTACCCGGCCCTTCGGACCGACCTTCACGTCGAGGTGCCTGCGTTGAGGAAATGTCAAAGTCGCACCCGGCGTGTCCACTGCCTCTATCCAAGAGCCTGTCATGGCTGCCTGCGATCAGCAGAGCGAGCGCTTAGCGACCAAGCCCGAATGACCTCCCGCGAAATGAAAACTCACTGCGTCCTGAACACCGATTGTCCGGATCGCCTCAAAATGGCCATGGAAGAATTCCAACTCAGCGCCCCCGCCGAGTTTATCCTACGTAGGCTGGCGAAAATCGCATTTTTCTTGATTTCCATGCATGAGCATGCATGATTTGAAAGATGCCGACAAAAACGATTAGTTTGGAGCTGGATGCTTATGAGAAGCTGCGGAGGGCCAAGCGATTCCCCCGTGAGTCCTTTTCGGAGGTGGTTCGGCGTGTGCATGTGCCGGAGATCGGAGTGAGTGGGCGTGATTTATTGGCACGTGAAATGTTGATGGATGAGAGCGACTTCGAGGCTATCGACGCCTTGAATGCGAACGACGCTCCGCCAGATATCGCATGATCCTTGATTCCACATTTCTGGTCGATTTGGAGCGTGAGCGCAGGCGTGGCGAAGTGGGTGCCGCCGTGCATTTTCTGCGCCAGCATGCGGATGTCGCATTTGCGATCACATTCACAATCGCCGGAGAGTTGGCAGCGGGTCAATCCCTTGGCATAGATCGGGACAAATGGGAGCGTTTCATCCGGCCTTTTCGTTTGTATGACTTTAGCTCCGATGTGGCTTGGATGTTTGGACACTCTTTCCGGCAACTTCAACGCGATGAGCTCATGATCGGCGCAAATGACCTCTGGATCGCCTCGACGGCGTTGGCTAACGGCGTGGCTGTGGTGACTCGGAATCATCGTGAGTTTTCCCGGGTCAGTGATCTGAGGGTCATCAGCTACTGATGCACGGTCGGCCAACAGTGTCTCCAGTAGCCGCGCAATGACGGGTGATGGGCATTTATGAGATTCCCGCAGAAAACCGGCCAAGCGACGCCGACCTTGCCGGAGCCGACACCATCGGCCCCGCCCACCCCTCCAGAAAGCCATCGGCTACCGCAACTCGGGTTTGTTGTTGACGTCCGGGTTGCCTCAGGCTGAACTGCCTCATGGCTGCTGAGTTTATTTCGTATCAAGGTTGGGACAAAGTTTTGCATCTTAACCATCATGACTTGGAACTCTACATTCCCCAGGCAGTAGGACCTCGGATTACCGGCTTGAGCTTTCGCGGGAGCAAGAATCTTTTTAAGGAATACTCCGAGCAACTTGGCGGTCACGGCGAAGATGAATGGCTTATCCGAGGCGGTCATCGTCTTTGGATGGCTCCAGAAGATGAGGTGCTGACGTATGACCTCGATAATTCTGAAGTGCGTATTACCGAGAACAATGAGAGCGACGTCACTATAACTGGTTCGCCTGGTCCTCAGGCGGGGCTCATGAAGGAATTGCAGCTGACGTTTCACGCTTCCTCGCCGGGTTTGCGAGTGTTGCATCGTTTGCATAACACCAGTGAGCGTCCGCAAAATTATGCGGCCTGGGCGCTTTCGGTGATGGCTGCCGGGGCGCAGGCTATTCTTCCGGAACCGCCTTTAGGAGAGCATCCGCGTGATCTTTTGCCGGATCGCTCACTCATTCTTTGGCCGTACACCCGGCTGAATGACCGACGCCTGAGTATGGGCACTAAGTTTTTGCGGTGGCATCAAGCCGATGAGGGCCAGCCTTTCAAATTCGGTGTGTTTCGACCGCTGGGCTGGGTAGCGGTTTGGTTGCATGGAGTGTTGCTTCTCAAGGGTTGGGATCAGGATCCGCTGGCTAGCTATCCCGATTTTGGTTGTAGTTTTGAGACTTTTACGAATCATGAAATGCTGGAGATCGAGACACTGAGTCCCTTGCGATCGGTGCATCCGGGTGAAAGCACGGATTTGGTGGAACACTGGTTACTGGCTCAGCCCAGCAGCCCACCGCCCGAGGAGGAGGATGCGCTGGAGGCCTGGTTGCAGCCGCACTTGGCGCAGTTGCAGCAGATCAGAGAAGCACTTGCCTAAGTCGGTATTCCGACTTTGCTATGCAGCATGAGTCTTTTTCGGTTCACACCATTTCTTTGTAAGCACTTTCCACCGCAGCTGCTCTTTGTTTTGGCGCTTGCCATCAGCTTGGGAGCCTGTGCTATGCCAGGGCAACTTCCTCAAGCTCGTTGGATGGGTGATGCGCCTGCCGGCAGCACTGGCGGTGTGAACCCATTCCGGGCTCAGTTGGACCAGCGGATTGCTGAAGAGCAGCCGGGTAATTATTTTGTGGGTCGCCGATATTACAAAGAGGACTACAAATTTTGGGGCTTTGTCCGTAAGCCGCGCACTCCTTGGAGCAGAGCTCAATTGGTGATGCTCAACGAGCAAAGAGTTTACGCTCCTGATCGGGCTCGCAATCAACTCGGCAGTGATGATGGTGCCGAGTATCACATTCGAGGCCGTTTTTCTGGTGATAAAGTTTATGAACCGGCCAGCAACGGTTTTTATCCAGAGTTTGTGGTGGAGAGCTTTACTTTGGTAGATCCCAATCCGCCTTCGGTCTTTCTGGGAGGCCTCCCGAATCGGCCAGCAGATCG
>DAIRSW010000194.1:0-3289 GCA_036804205.1 Verrucomicrobiia bacterium
AGCCACATGCCGTGTTGATGAACGATCGATATGGGGCAAGCCTGATGCGCGGTCTGCAGCGCGTCCCCGAAATTCGGGGCGCAGAGGCGCCGCAAACCGGGATTCCCTCTACTTTCCAAGGCTGTCAGTTGGATACCTGAGTCCAAAGGGACGATCGGATCGCGGAGACTCACTGCCGTAACGATCCCAATCGAACGTCCGCAAGCAACCAGCGCACGACACAGCTCGCTCACCGACCGCGGCGGGCCGCCACCGCTTTGGCCGAGAGACGGGACTACGTGGGTGATGTTATTGATTGGCTTATCCACTTAAGAATGGCTTAGGGCTGAAAGAAAAGACTCTGCAAAGACCTCCGGACCAAATTTTTTGCTTAATTCTAGGCTTTCGCACTCGACGCGTGCGAGTTGGTCCGGTTCGAGATTGATAAACTTCTCAATCTCCGCTGCTAAATTCAGATAGTCCCCCGGACCGTGGGTCCACCCATTCGAATTCCCGATTAAATCCTTTGCCGAGCCAACCGCCGAAGATAAAATCAGGCCACAGCCACAAAGAGCTGCTTCATGGACCACTACCCCCCAGTGCTCCTTGACTGAAGGCAACAGCAGGGCGCGACTTTGACGCATCTCACAAGCAACCATCGCCGTGTCGCCAAAAGGCGCCACAGTTACACGGTCCGACTTAATACAGGCATCCCTCAGTGTCCCCTCTCCGATTAACTTAATTGTCCAACCATCTAACTTTTGTCCCAAATAATCCACTGCTTTAACAATATCCAAAACACGCTTTCTTTCGTTAAGCCGCCCCACAAATAATAGCTGCTTTGGCCTTTCTAAAATTGGAAGATCACTAAAGAATATTTCCGGATTCGCTCCATAAAGTCCCTGGAATGTATTTTTTTTCGAAAACCCAAGATACCGGGCCAGCGGTAGGGCCGCCTTGCCTGGAACGATAATCCCATGATACCGTGCACGTTGAAAAAGACGAAAGAACAACCCGCCAACCCGCTGCCGCAGAGTGCCACTCCAATTGTTATCCATCAATATCACGGTGCGCCCTCCCTTTTTGCGAACTTCGGCACCCAGTGCATTCAATGCGGGTCGGCTCCAGCCCGATTGAAAATACACATCAGGCACGTTCAGCCCGAGGCTCTTCCACGTTATCGGCGCATTCGCATCGATATAACGAAGTGGCCTCCCAAGCTTCTCTTCGATACCGACGTGAGGCACATCCATTGACGTAGAAAGAACGCAAACCTCAACGTTCCGCTGCACAATTCCATCCAATGCCTTTCTTAAACAATAAGCAGCGTAAGGCGGCAAACCGCTCCAAGCGACAGCGAGCGTTTCGATCTTATATCTTTCAGGTGCGTCCATAGGTATCTGCTAGCCATTTCAGGAATACTTGAGTTCGCCGATCCCAGCTGTGCTCGGCCTCTGAAAGAGGCGAGAAGGCCTTAGTGCCCTCCAATAGTTCCAAGAGCGCAATCTTTAAACTACTACGGGAACCTTGTCCGTAATAAAACCCATCTTCCTTAAAAAGCTCTTTGGCTTCACCTATCTGGCAGGTAATAATCGGTTTCTTAAATGGCAGATACATGAAAAGCTTACTTGGGCACCGAGCTCGATCCTGGATCGTATCCCTCAATGGGCAGATAAAGGCATCCGCTAACTCAAAATAAGACGAAAGTTCGCCTTCGGGCACATAGCCAAGTATCTGAATCCGGTCAGTAAGGGAGTGATTATCCAGCCATTTCACAGCGCTTTCTTTTTCCGGCCCTCTCCCCATGAACAGAGCGCAAAAATCGTCCCGCTCTCCGTAAAGTTCCTTGCAGACATGCAACATGTCCCAAATCCCGTAATTTTCCCAAAAAGAACCCATATAGACGATGATTTTTTTACCTTTATAGGTTTCCCGTAATGCGGACAGCACGGTTCTCGGCGCGGCCACTAATTCGTTTGCAAAGGCATAAGGTGAGTAGTGAACTTGATGGCTACGGCCAAGTAGCATAAGCCGCCGGGCATACAGCTTCTCAAGATAGCGGCTCGCGCAAATATGCCCCCCGAAACAGACCAAATGAGCTAACTCGAAGCTAAACTCCCAAGAGCGGCGAAGTAGCGTTTGTGTCTGAATCGAAGAAAGAAGCTCCGAGTGGTCCGCCAGAATAAGCTGCTTCGGGGACGTTTTCCAAACCCAGTTGCGGATCCCGACTCCACAAATCCAGACAACATCCGGATCCAGCCTCCGCAATGTCGCCTGTTTCGCCCGCCGCTCCTCTAACCTTCCTTTGGAACGCTGATGCCAGTGAATTTCGGCCTCTGGGCAATCAATGAAAGCTTTTTCCTTATTCGCCGAGCACTCTTCCAAAAGCAAACTTACGCGATGCCCTGCCCGAATAAGCGGTTCCGCCATGCCAGTGGCGCGCTTTAGGGTAGCGTGTCCGTCAAAGTTGCCAAAAGTTACGAATGCAATGTGCATAACTTTAGTGCATCAACGCCATGCGTGCGAGAGTTTGTCGCCGGTCCATGAAGACGACGTAAAACGCGAGAAAAAGCCCCACCGAGAACCGCAGCGCAAGCCCGGGCGGTGAAAAGAAAAAGCCCCAGCTAAACCCAATGATGGAAATCATAAAATACGGAGTCAGCCGATTTTCATATTTGATGTTGAAGATCGCAACCTTCAGCATGATCACAAAAATAATAATATAAGCCAAAGCGGGCAGGATACCATTCTCAACCCAAGCCTGGAACAGGACTGAGTGCCCGGCACCACCCGCTTCGCCGCCTTGGTTTAACCGATCCATCATTTTTGGATCGGTCCCAACGGAAGCCATGGCATCAATCACATAATAAGACGTCAAATCATGCCGCCAGGAGCCGAAGCCAAAGATCGGGCGGTCCAAGATTCCAAGTATGGCCCCATACACTTGCGGTCTTCCTGAGATCACAAAGCCCAAAGGCGAAGCGCCGAAGATGGTGTTTTGCTGGTCTTGTATTTTCTTCTGTTGCTCTTCGCCAAGAATACCCTGAGGGGCGGCCCAGATGTAGAAGAAATAAACGAAGCTGAGTGCAAGCGCCAGCACGGCCCCTAGTCCGATTAGGCGGCTCTTTGTTAATTGGATGCGGCGGGATCGGTTTGATTTTAGAAACCAAATGGCGAGTAGGATCGATGCAGAGGCTGCCCAGATAAGGATACCGCTACGACCACCGCCTACCGCTACGACCATCGCGCCACCAGCGAAAAACGCTAACGCCGCCAATACACGGCTTCGCGGATAAATGAACACGGCAAA
>DAIRSW010000194.1:3299-3539 GCA_036804205.1 Verrucomicrobiia bacterium
GGCAAAAGCAACTGCCAATGCGCCAATAAGCGGCTCAATCCGAAAAACAATTCCTGCATAATTTGCCGCATTAGCAGCGCCCTCCGCCTCAAATTGCGAGGGCCGAAAATAGTTCACCACGCCCGTGATAATTCGCCCATTAACCAAGTAAACGAGGCTCAAGGGATCCCGCGCCAACACAGGGATGAAGAATAAGAGAAATCCGAGCATGAACACGGGCCGCGCAAAGGCGCGGACCGA
>DAIRSW010000195.1:0-3486 GCA_036804205.1 Verrucomicrobiia bacterium
GATCCCTTTCCAAATGGTTCAACCTTCCGATCGTCGCGTCAGTCGGCCTGTTCATGTTGGTTCGGTGCAGGTTGGGGGCAACGCCCCGGTGGTGGTCCAATCGATGATCACCTGCGACACCATGGACACCGAGGCGTCGATTGCGGAGTCTAAACAGCTCGCCGAGGCCGGGTGCCAGATTGTAAGGATCACCGCACCGACCATTCATGATGCTCGAAATTTGGAGCACATCCGGGCTGGTCTGCAACGCGAGGGCTGCCACGTTCCTTTAGTGGCTGATATCCATTTTAAGCCTCAAGCCGCCTTGGAAGCCGCCAAATGGGTGGACAAAGTGCGGGTGAATCCTGGCAACTACGCCGACTCGAAGAAGTTCGCGGTTCGCGAGTATAGCGATCAAGAATATGAAGTCGAAGTGGCTCGTGTCGCGGAGCTGTTCCGCCCATTGGTTGAGCTGTGCCAGGAGCGGGGAATATCCATCCGGATCGGTTGTAATCATGGGTCTTTGAGTGACCGCATCATGAATCGCTTTGGCGATACGCCAGCCGGAATGGTGGAGAGCGCCATGGAATTTGCTCGCGCGGCACGCGACCTAGGTTTTCACGACTTTTTGTTCTCCATGAAAGCGAGCAACCCCAAGGTGATGATCGCCGCTTATCGGTTATTGGTCACGAAGCTGGCGGAGGCTGGGCCTGACTGGAACTACCCGATTCATCTAGGAGTGACCGAAGCCGGAGATGGGGAGGATGGCCGGATCAAAAGTGCTATCGGTATCGGCTCGCTTCTCTGCGATGGAGTTGGGGATACTGTGCGAGTTAGTCTTACGGAGGACTCTATCCATGAGATTCCTGTGGCTCGCCGTTTGGTCGAACTCGCTGAAGCTGAGCGAACTGTAGGTCAGAACAACCTTGGAGCCCTTGCGGAAACACTCTTGCCATTTGATCCGTTTGTTTTTGAACGACGCCCCAGCCTGAGCTGGGAACTCATTCCTGGCCTGATGGTGGGAGGAGCGGAGACCGTGAGGGTAGGAGTGCGACCGGAAACGTGGGGCCAGCTCGCCCATAAACTGGATCGCATGGGAGATTTTGCCCCAGAATTTCGTGTCGATGAGCAAACCGTCGTCAGCATCGATCCTCGCGATGATGCAGGCGTGCAGGCTTTAGGAGAGCGTGACCAACCCTGTTTGGTCACGGTAAAGGATGGGCTTGAGCTGCCGGTGATCCCGGCCTTCAGGCTTCTGGCGGCCCGAATTCCCATCCGCCACTCCATCCTACTTAAGGACACCCTCCAGCCATCGACCAATACCAGTAAACCTTTCCTAGATTCCTTGTTGGTTGCCAGCATGAACATCGGCGCCCTTCTATGCGATGGCATTGGTGATGCCATTCTTGTGCAAGGTGAAGAAGCACCCGGCCAGTCTCTTCGTTTGGCTTACAACATTTTGCAATCGACTGGGGTGCGCATCTTTAAAACCGACTACGTGGCTTGCCCAAGTTGTGGTCGCACCTTGTTTAATCTGCAGACGACCACCGCCCGCATCAAAGAAGCAACCGTGCATCTGAAGGGCGTGCGCATTGCGGTCATGGGATGCATTGTGAACGGCCCGGGCGAAATGGCCGACGCTGACTTCGGCTACGTAGGAGGAGCCCCGGGCAAGGTGAATCTTTATGTAGGAAAAAAAGCCGTTAAATTTAACATCCCTGAAGCCGAGGCTGTCGATCGTTTGGTGGATCTTATCAAGGAACACGGGAAATGGGTGGATGCCCCGATCCGGGCCGAAGTCGTGGAAGTTTGAGTCCGCGGAGCGATGGCAACCGAATCTCTTGAGTTATGGAATCAGTCTCACACAGTGTTATTCTCGGTGGCGGATGCTTTTGGTGTTTAGAAGCGGTTTATCAATTTCAGGAGGGGGTCACCAAAGTTATCTCAGGTTACGCCGGTGGCCAGGTAGATAACCCCGACTACCGCAGCGTATGCTCAGGTAAAACCGGGCATGCTGAGGTCATTAAGATCGAATTTGATCCCAGTCTGACCTCTCTGGAAACGCTTCTGGGGGTTTTCTGGAAGGCGCACGACCCCACGACCTTAAATCAACAAGGTGCCGATGTGGGAACGCAATATCGCTCCATTATTCTCGCTAACTCTCCAGAGCAGCTGGTTGTGGCGCGCGAATCGGCTAGCCAGGCTAAAGACCTGTTTTCTGGTCCACTTACCACTGAGATCAAACTGCTCGAAACGTTTTATCCAGCTGAGGTGGAGCATCAAAACTTTGCTCAAGACAATCCCTATCATCCCTACGTACAGGTTGTCATCGTGCCGAAACTCAAAAAGTTCGGCTGCTCGCTGGATTAGCGAGTCGCAACGCGGCAGTGCAGCGCACACCAGATCGCCGATTTAATTGGTCTTGCCAGGCGTGATATCAATGCTGGGCGCAGGCTCACTCCGCCTGGTTGTGGATTCCGAGCTTTCACCGTTTTGTGAGGTGGTGTGTCCACGCGAGGCCAAAAACTCCGCTTCGCGCCCGCGCCCGCGATATTCAGCTGCCAGCTTTGGCGGAAGCCCCTTGTCTACCAAGCGGTGGTAACTGATAATGCCTTCCGCAATGGATCGGGCCAGGTTTCGCTGCCAATTACGATTCGCGATTCTTCGGCCTTCAGCAAGGTTGGTTACAAACCCGCCCTCCACCAATACGGCAGGGCACCGGGTTCGGGCTAGGACCGAAAAACGGGCGCGTTTCACCCCACGATCCAGCTGGCTGCTGTAGCCTAACATACTATGGTGGATGGCCGTTGCCAAAATCAGACTCTGATTGTCGTGAGCATTACCCGGTTGAGCTTCCATATGCTGCGGCCTCAGAGTTTGATCAATGGAAGAAGGCGCTCCCCGAGGGGTCAACGAAAACACCTCAAGCCCGTTGGCCGCTGAACTCTGTCCGGCGTTAAAATGAACTGAAACAAAAATGGCATTCGGCGTCCGATTCGCAATCCGAGCCCGATCTTCTAAGGTCACAAAAACATCCCGCGTGCGCGTGTAAACTACCTCAAAGCCAGCAGCCTGAAGGAGTGGCCCCAAAAATTTGACCGTGGCTAAAGCAAAATCTTTTTCTGCCCCATAGCGTCCAGTCGCCCCGCGATCATGACCACCGTGTCCAGCATCCAAAACCACTGTCGTGAAGCGGCGAAGACCACGAATGTTGGTTGGTCGCAAAATCGGTTCTAGGGATTTGACCAAATCCATGCGTGAGACCAGAACTTCGCCATCCTGAGGAATTGCGGGAAAGACCAGCCAGTGGCGCACGCCATTAATAAAGATTTCTCGCCCATCCTGGGACAACATCTGGAATCGAGCGGGCAAACGATTGCCGGTATGAGACTCGCGAGAAAGGATGCTACCACTGGGTAAACCATAAAAGTCGGCGATATTGGAAACCGTCACGTAATCTTTGTCACCGACCTTAATAAGATTCCAGTGCGAATCGGTTTGGGTCTG
>DAIRSW010000196.1:0-3483 GCA_036804205.1 Verrucomicrobiia bacterium
TGCCATCGGGTGTTCCCGCGATATGATCGAAGGGCAGGTCGGCTAATTGAACCAGGACATAGCTGAAATTTGGCACAAAACTCTCCGCGCCTTCGACCGCATCAAGCAAATCGGCAAATTGCTGGGGCGCATCCCAGTGGCTGGCGTTCTGGGCCAGCACCAGCGAGACAATGATTGGACGCTTGCTCCCGACCGCGCCCTAATGAGTATCCCAAATCCGGGACTGATAGCGATGCAAGCGAAACATCAAATCCGGATCATTCTTTCTTTGATGCTCAAAGAGCACATGAATCAGCGCCCGGCCGGTTGCTGAGTTCACTGAAAAAAGCAAATCGCTTTCGCTCAATCGAAACTGTGAGTCGATAAACGAGCCCGGCTGCAAGCAGAGCGTCATCCAATCGCAAGAGGCCACTAACCGTTCAGGCAGGTAATGACACATAAACTGTCGTGAGTTCTCGAGCTGGGAGAAAGTCGTCTTAAAAAGCTTGTCGTGGGGCTGATGAATTGGCTCTTCGTTCTTCATGACAACCAACCCAAGCACAACCCAAGACATTCTGAAACGCCAAAAACCTGGACCCCGGTGGTTGAATTTTTTACCACGGAGGCACCGAGACACGGAGGTTTTGTACTCGAATTTTTTCAGTGCGGGAGGCACATTATCCGGGAGGGCGAAGCGCCGTCTGAGCCATTTTGAGCGTCGAGGGATGAGGGTCGAGAGTCGAGGGCTGGTCGATCTTCTCAGCCAACTCTCCGTGCCTCTGTGGTCTCCAGCGAAGCGGGTGGTTTCAAAGTTCACCTCCTCGGGGTGAGTTGAAAGGTTGAATCGTTGAATCGTTGAATGGATTTTATTCGGGTTCCGCGCTCGACCCTCGACTAGCCCTATAGCCCTATTCAGCTGCCAGTTTCTTCACGGCGTCAATTAGCTTATCAGAGAGCCAGTAACCTTGGTCTCTTGCCTCAAAAAGCATCGGGGATACCGATTTAATGATTTGGCATTTTTTTGCCAGCAACAGTATCCCGACAAATCCCACCACATGAATACCAAGCCGCCGGGCAACGCGCCGATCAGCGGCATCATCAAGCAAGGCAACTGCTGGGGCGGGGAAGGTTGCTGCGAGAGCAATCACATCTCTTTCTCCTTCATCCAGGTTCCTTGTTGCAAGCTTAACTGCAGGATTAACTTCATCAGAAAGTGTGGCTGGCTGCAACCATAAGCGAGTGTCCGCAAGAATTCGATCCGCATCCAATCCAGGTTTGGTCAAAACCTCGTGCAAAACTGTTTCCGGGATCTTTACGGATTCGGCGAGGTGGTGTAGGAGCGTCAGAGCATTGATTTTTGCCAAGGCGATCACCGGCCCGGCATTGCAGGCCATTGATGGAAATAAGCTCAGGTTGCGAAGGATGCCACTTCGAGCTCAAGTTACCTCGCGAAATCTTCGGCGGGATAGTTAAACGGAGAAATACGGTAGCGTGAGCAGGTTTCAAAAAAGTCGATGCGAGACATGGCACAAAGTTCAGCGGCTTTTCCACTACTGATCTGGCCGAGGTCAAACATTTTCAGGGCGGCCATGAGTCTGAGGTGATATTCAAATTCTTGCCGGGTCATGTGCACCGCTGCTTCAAAATCCTCCGGGGCAGACAAGTGGATGGACAATGCGGAGGTATTCATACAAATGAAGATATCCTGTGGTTGAGTTCGGGTCAAGAGAAGGGAGCCCCGAGGCTCTGCTTGGTGAATCGTTGAACGGTTGAATCGTTGAGAGGACTTTGTTCGAGTTCCGCCCTCGACCCTCGACCCAAGAATTTTTAGCACGGAGGCGCCGTGACACGGAGGTTTTGTACTCGAATTTTTTCAGTGCCGGAGGCACATTATCCGGGAGGGCGAAGCGCCGTCTGAGCCATTTTGAGCGTCGAGGGATGAGGGTCGAGAGTCGAGGGCTGGTCGATCTTCTCAGCCAACTCTCCGTGCCTCTGTGATCTCCAGCGTAGCGGGTGGTTTAATTTTTTACCACCGAGAAACGGAGGGTTTCTAGTGGTTACCTGGCCCCGGTTATGGATCCAAATTTTCCGAAAAAAGGCTCCGGACCACAGGAGCTGCACGATCGAAGGCCTCTTGCAGTTCCTGAATAGCTGGAATCCGGACGCTTTCAAACGCTGCTTCCATTTGCTGCAAACTCACCTTTTCGTGACGAATTAGAAAAGCGATATCTTCCATGTCTTGGGGATCATTGCCCCTCATCATTTTGGTTAGAATCAAATCGATGACATGGGGACGAAATAGCCGAAGAAATCGTGTGGCTGGCTTTTTTATACGGACCAAAAACTCTGCCCATTCTGGCCTAAGAAAGACTTGATCCTCCGCAAACAGGTGGGTGATGTAGAGGCCTTGTGGTTGAAGTTTGAGATTCGCTTGGTCTTGAGCTTCCCAGAATTGCTCATCCTCCATCAATTCTGGTAGCTGAGAGTGCATGATGATGACGTCAACATCTTGTGTTGTCTCAAAATCGACCGGGACATTGTCGAACCCAAGCGCTAGTGCGGCGCGACCGTAAAGAACCAAACGCACCTCATGATCGAGTTCACCATCAAGTGCGAGAAGAACTTGAGTTGGATTGTTTACTCCAGCGCTCATGAACGTAAAGCCGTGTGGGGACGAATCCATTGTGCAACCGGGCCCTGGCCGTTTCTGGTAAGACCTGTCATCGCGACAAATCGCGAGAAATGGGGAAGCGCGTCGTCATGAAACGGCGGAAATTGTGGCAATAGCTCAAGCAATTCACTCCAGAATGAATTGTCTGGTTCAACTCGTTGACCACACAAGGCAATGTAGCGGACCACGGCTCCGGAGCGATCCCATTTTGCGAGTTGCGATATTGTTTTTGGACAATTTCCGTCCGCTGCCAAGAGGGCTGCACCCATGCGAAGTCGCTGCATAGAATACGGTGCAGCAGGAGAGAGCAAAGCTATGGCGAGTTCTTCATTGGTCAAACAATTGCTAGAATTTGCTTTGGAACAAAGCACATCCCCGGTGTGGTGCCCGCGAGAATTCCCTGAAGAATCATAATAACGCAATCCACGCTTTATCGCGAGGCGTTCCAGATCCTCGAACGTTTGGCAACCAAACCTTTTGGCTTTCATTAAAACTGCGGAAAGATGCGAAGTCGTGCCCAGCCGATGCGCCAAGGTACGATGCTTTTGAGAATTGGAGACGAGCCCAACCATGGGTTATTTGAAAATAAAAATGTGGAAGTTCACAACTCGAAAAAAAAGCGGGTGGCGTAGAAAATCCCCCTATAATCTAGATCCATTTTGCCTACTTGGAAAATCCGAAGTGCGTTTTCCGTTGAAACGTTGAATGGACTTTGTTCGCGCTCGACCCTCGACTCTTTCACCACAGAGGAACGGAGACACGGAGGCTTTGTATAGGGATTTTGTTAGTGCCGGAGGCCATTATCCGGGAGGGCGAAGCGCCGTCTGAGCCAT
>DAIRSW010000197.1:0-3478 GCA_036804205.1 Verrucomicrobiia bacterium
ATGCCACCCACCCTCAGCACTCGTCGAGTGCATACAAAGTTGGTGGAGCCGCCCTGCAACTGGGCGAGCGAAAAAAAGATGACCTACATCCTTATGATGCACATTTTCGACGGCTCCTAGCCGCCGAGGAGGCTGATGATGTTGCCTGGCAGCTTTTCCGCCTCATGCGGCGTCTGAGCCGCTTTTCTGAAAGGGTCATCGTGGTCAATTACAACAGCCTATTGTGGGATCTGAGAAAATGGCAGCGCGACTCAGACGACATCAAAACACAGTGGGCACTTGAGTTTTGGCGAGCTGTGCCAAGCACAACAAACCAAGGATAACCGCATGGCTTTTCTCACTCAAGCTCAACTTGGTTACGAGCATGCCTTTAAGGCTGGCTTTCGTGATGCCTATGATTGGCACCAAAAAGTCTGGGAGGCGTTCCCCTCCCGGAACGGTCAGCCAAGAAAATTCCTGACCCGGCTGGATGAACTCGACGGTGCTTTTCGCCTTCTCATTCTTTCCGTGGAACAACCGGAGCGCCCTGTATGGTGGCCGGAGCAAGCTTGGAAGACCAAAGCCATTGCCCCGACTTTCTGGGAACACTCGCGCTTTCGCTTTTCTTTGGTCGCCAACCCAACCGTCAAAGTCCGGTCATCGCGCACCGGCCAGCTACTTAAAAACAGCCGCCGTGTTCCCATTGTCAAGCGAGAAGCCCTTCTTGGCTGGCTTGAACGGAAAGGGCAGCAAAACGGTTTTGTCTTTGACCCATCAGAAACCAAGACCGTACCCAGACCGATTCAACGCTTTATTAAAAAAGGAAGCGCAGGCGCCCACGCCGCCACGGAGTTTGTTGGCCAACTTACGGTCACTGACCATGAGATCTTTCAACAAGCAGCCATCCAGGGCGTGGGGCCGGCCAAAGCTTTTGGCTTTGGGATGCTCTGCTTGGCTCCTATTCGAGATGTCTAATCAACCGATCATAAACAGAATGATGCCCAATCCAAAACCAAAAGAGCCTTCCAGCTTTCTCCCGGCTCAAAGCTCGATAATGCATTCCTACCCATACCGACCAGTAATTCCCGATTTTCTTGAAATGAAGCGATGGGTGCTTGGGATCTTGTCGCCAAAGCTGGTAATTCTTTACTGCCAGCGCCTTAATTTCTTCCGGCAGCTTTTCAAATCCTTCACGAAAATTTTTGGTGATCGAAGAATTCATCAAGGTCCACGGTTTCTCCGGCGTTTATCTCCCGCTCCGCCTTTGCCCAGAGTGCGTCGAGTTCTGAGCCAACCGCGAGGGTTTCCTGATGAGACATCTGTTCACGATGCAAATCGCCTATCCATCCGGCCAATTTTTTAAATTCGGCAGGGGGTAACGCAACAATGGCTTCTTCGATCTCCTGCAAGGAACTCATGTTTATTCATACATTCTTAACCACAAAAAATCAACCATCCAACCACCATCCTAATCCAAACTAATACAAATGAAACTCTTAGAACTTCATATCCTACAAAGCTATCCCGTGTCTTGCTTAAACCGCGATGATGTGGGTGCTCCCAAATCCGCTAACTTCGGGGGAGTGCCGAGAGCACGAATCTCGAGCCAATGCCTCAAGCGGGCCGTTCGCACTACCGCAGCAAGTCTGTCCGAGGGTTTCCATGGAATCCGAAGCCGTTTTTTGCTTGGCCCATTTCAGGAGGCTCTTAAGGAAGCGGGTCTTGAGGAGAAGGACGCGCAGGAAAAAGCCCAGGCACTCGCCGAATTGTTCAGCAAACAAGACGGCAATAAGCCAGACCAAGTTACCACTTCGGTCTATCTTTCCCCAGGCGAAATTCAACAAATCGCAAAAGCCGTGGCCGGCGGCGAAGACCTGAAAAAGGCCATTCGCCAGGCTAACCGCCTCGACGCAGCCGACATTGCGCTCTTTGGGCGAATGATTGCGAATGATGCCACCCTGAATGTTGAAGGTGCGGCAATGTTCTCGCACGCCCTGTCCACACACAAGGCGAGTAATGATATTGACTTCTTCTCAACAGTCGATGATCGCAAGGGAGACGCCGAAGACGCAGGGGCTTCTATGATTGGAACCCTGGAGTTTAACTCCGCGACCTACTACCGATTTGCAGCCGTCAATCTTGATCTTTTGGCCAGCGATCAGCATTTGGGCAAACTTGAAGCAGCAGATCGCCGCAAGGTGTTGGAGGTCTTTCTTCGGGCCACGCTTCTCGCTGTCCCAGGCGCTCGCCAAAACTCAATGAACTCGGCCACCTTACCCTCGCACGTGCTGGGCGTGCGAAAAGATGAGGGGCAACCTGTGCAACTCATTAATGCCTTTGAAGCTGGAGTGCGAACCAACGGAAAAGGTTTGTTGGAGTCCTCTCTTGAGGCAATGAAGGCCCATTATGAAAACCTCAAGACCGCCTGGGGAATGAAGGCAAGTCAAGAGCTTTGGATGCCAGATTGCAACCTAGAAACCTTCATCACAGGACTCACCAATGAAGCCTGATCACGCCATGGCCATTCTTCTGGACGGCCCCATGCAAGCATGGGGCTCTTCCTCCAAATTCCAGAGACGTGAGACGGAGAGCTTTCCAACGAAAAGTGGTGTCATCGGACTGCTCGCAGCGGCGCTGGGAATTGATAAGCATACAGAAGATGAAGTCTCGCGATTAGAAATCCTTCGGACCCTAAAATTCTCAGTCTACCGTGTTCAACCAGAAAATAGCACAGCGACTCCCGCCCGATTAGTGGACTTCCATACGGTCGGAGGCGGTTGGCATGACGACTGGCAAGCCGACAAGAACAACCTCCGTGCAAAACTGCAGGTCTCATGTAAAGCCGGAGATGGCAGCCCTTTCGGCACGGTGATCACACATCGAACTTACCTTGTTGATATGCGATTTATTGCGGTGCTGGAAGGTGAGCTCAACGTCCTGCAAAATTGTGGTGAAGCTTTGAAGAACCCGGTCTGGGGGTGCTGGCTTGGGAGAAAGGCATGTATTCCTTCGTCCCTATTCTTACCAACCCTCGCTCCAACACGAGAGGCTGCCCTAAGTGGACTGTCTGAAAAGCTCCACACCACCTCCCTCCAAGCCTGGACCATCATGGAAGGATTGGAACAAGCTGATCACGAGAGCGAAGGGGCTTGGTTCCAGAACGATCAGCCGGTTTCATTTGGCAGCCGAGATTTCGAGCCCAGACCCATCAGGCGAATTCTCTAATTTTAGGCCTCAACCGGAAAAACCTTACCAACCAGACCAAGTCACCATGCCAATTTTCGAGAGACCTCCCTTGGAAACTCTAGCGCCAGCCAAGGATCGTTGGACCCCTGTTTATCTAGAGCATGGACGCATTGAGGTCGATGATTCGTCTGTAAAATGGATTAGCAGCGACGGCACTGTGTGTCGCCTGCCCGTAGCCACCATTTCCGCACTGATTCTTGGGCCTGGGACAACCATCACTCATGCCGCAATCAAGGCAGCGGCGCAATGCAAC
>DAIRSW010000198.1:0-3446 GCA_036804205.1 Verrucomicrobiia bacterium
GCTGAGACGCAGGGACTCGGAGGAACTCTGAATGGAAATACAAAAAGACCTCTGCTCCTCAGCGCCTCTGCGGGACAACCACCCACTGAAATCAGCGCGGAGCCTTTAATTTGCGACGAAGGGTGATGGTAATTACCCGTCCTGATTGAGGTAATTAGCCTTGGCTGAGCCTAGCCGCTTGTTTTAGGGGTTTAGGCTGGTTGCGCACCGGATGGGCGATCTTTGTGAAGCTCGGCGAGTAGGGGGTTGTCGGCGGCGTGATAACTACTGCGAACCAATGGGCTTTCCGGCGAGCCGGGGCGAGATTCCGGCGAGTCAGCGGCTCAGGGGCGGTAACAGGACCAGTTCGGGCAATTTATCGAGATTCACATACTCATCCTCGGGAGGAGTTATGATGATCGGCACGATAGGGAGCAGTGGCTGTTCAATGCGACTTTGTTCCGGCGTTGCCGGGGCGGGGTCAGGAAGGGTTATCGGCGTCGGGGCGGTCGAGCCTTGTGATGAGCCTGTCGGCTGCGGAGGCTGGGGAGGATCGTTGGGGTTAATGATGATCACATTATTATTTGTCCAACCGAGAGTGGTCACGCTGAGAAGAAGAAGAAAGACATGAATTTTCATGGTGAAACTAAAAACGATATTGCAGGCCTAAAGTGAAGATGGAGCGGCGGTATTTTGCAAAGTCTTGGTTTGAGCGGGAGGCAAGATGTCGAAACCCCGCCACCGCTTCCAAACGCTCCGTGAAAAGTGATCGCCTTAAACTGACGGAGAGATCCCATAGATCATCCGCACGCTCGGGGATGGGCAAGTATTTGAGATAACGAGAATTGCCGTAGGACACACTAAGACCGAGCTTAAAGCTGGCCGGCAACTCGAGGAAGCCCGCAAGAAACGCCCCATGCGCTTCTCTTTGGAGCTGGGTGCCATCGGTGTCGTAGTAAGAAAAGTTGTATCCGGCCCGCAACCAAAGCCGTCGAGGGATGACCCACGACGATAGACCCGCCTGAAGCTGATGATAGCTGCCGTCCCGGCCAAAAAACTGCGGGAACTCAACAGACTCTTTAAAATCTTGGGAACTCCATTCGTAGTTTAAAAAAGAGGTCACCCGGGCGGTCAAGGATTTCTCAATTTCGCCCCCCAAGATCCATGATGTGTAATAAGGGCGATCACCCAGCCAGGTGGTTCTTAGACCTCCACGTAGGGCGATCTCTATGTCCTTGCCAAAGGTCTGCAACTTGCGAGACACACGCCCAAAGGTATCCAGCACAGTATAGTCGAAGTCAGAGAACTTCGAGTCGAGAGCACGATTTGCAAAGGCGCTTGCTTCCCAGGTGAGGCTCAAAGGGCGGCTATCAAGCATCTGATCTATGATCGCGTAAGAAAGCCTCAAGCTCCCATCCCAAAAAGCACCGCCGGAAGCGCCTTGCCCATTCGGGCGGTAGGCGGGGTTGGTGTCGTAACCCAGGTTGGTGGAGGCACGACCGGACCAGCGGTTGATGCTTGGAGCGCGCAAATCAATTTCGGCCGGTTTGCCTTCGTCAATCACGGTCAATTGCTGAGCGACCTCAGGCATTTCTTTTTGCACCAATTGTGCAGCGGGGCTTGTGGATGCTTGCTGCATCACTTTTTGAAGCTGTTGTGCAGCGGCGTTGGACTGCTTCATGCCTGCGAGCGCTTGGGCTCGATAAAAGGCAGCGTAAGAATCGCTCGGATCAAGCACCAAAATCCGGTCTGCGATTCGGAGTGCTCGCGTAAATTGTTTTTCTTGAATCAGACAAAATGCCTTCTGCCGCAAAAGAAACAGATCCTCGCTGCTGGGAGAGATACCCATCTGCACCAAAAGACCGAGGGCCTCGGAGTAATTTTGCTGCAGAATCGCGTCCCCCACACTCTTTTCGAGCGGATCCTGAGGTTGAGCGCTGAGGTTGGAGAAAAGAAATCCTAGACCCAGAAGGAGAGTCAAGAATGTGTTTTGGCAACAGTACGATCTACGCATAAAATTTTTCTGCTTAACGCTTACGGCCCCATCGCTTCGCTGGCGTGCGGGTTGGGACCGCGAGCCCCTGGCCCGACTCCTTCACGAACCATCTCTTTGGTTTGCTCTCGGTAGGACTCTGGGATTGAGCCGGACTGGTGTTCTGACGGATCTCGATCGAGATCCAATTGGATCACCTCGGTAATGGACGATGACTCTCCCGAGTTGTCGGTTCCACGATCGCCAGGATTGACCCGGACGCCAGCATCTACGTTAAGGCCGGTATCTCGATTGCCATGATAAAGGTTTTCATAGTGCCACATAGCCCATCGCGGATCTACCGGACCATCAACCGGATCTGGGTTGCCCTCGGGATTCGCGGGGCCAAGTGTGGCGGATTGGCCGCCGTCGACCGGTTGCCCAGCATCATCGAATTCTACCCAAACTTCCTGTCGACTCCCGCTTGGAGAAGTAACCACATGCTCAAAGCGGCTACGTCCGCCGACAAAAAACACATCGCTCCGTTGGTGACGGTTGCCATCGGCATCACGCCAGGTGTGAACGATCACTGTAGAATCACCTGTCTCAGTGCGGGTGACGCGGCCGTCGGAAACGCCAGCCTTGGGAACACGAATTCTATGGAGAGCATTGAAGCTGCCGCCTGCCGATCGCGGGCCTAAAGTTCCGGGCGCGCGGGTGGGCCCACCTCGGGCGTTCTCGGGACCTCGCCTTGGGTTGGTGCGATCTGGCATGAAATTTTGTTCATCGAGACCACCCGATGATGTTTGATCGGAAAATTGTCCAAGCTCAGAATCGTCCCGAGCAAAAGGATCCTCCTGCTCCGATAAGTTGAAGCCAAGTTCATCCGACGGAACATTGGGGATTTGGTGAGAATCGGCTGGGCCACGACTGAGAGGGGGCACTAACAGTAGTTGGTCAATTGATAGGCCATCGGGGTGAGGGCTGAGATCGAACGGTGCAATTTCTAACGGCCGCTCGATACCATCCTGCCCAGGGGGTAAAGTTGGCATTGAGTCCGGCGTGTGCGCGGGGTCGGGATCCTGCTCAGAGCTGGGCACCCTGGACGGCAACTGGCCAGGGGGAAGGGCCGGTAACGGTTTTTCCTGATGAAAATTGTCCGGCAACTTGGTGGCGGTCACGGCTGAGGGTTGGTCCTCTGCGACAGCAGGGCTCGGCAAGAACCCAACAAAAATGGCAGCCATAACCACGGAAAGGCCCATGCTTATGCCCGGAAGCGGGGATAACAACTTTTTCATACGCTTTTCTTGGCTAAGCGGCGCTTTTTAAGGCGCTTTTTAACGGCTCGCTATTCCAGAATACCACCCCATCTTTTTTGACGCAAACAATTCCTTCGTTAAAGTTTTAAGGCACTCTTTGATCAAGCGCCGAGCGACGCTTCGAGCGACGACGGCGGGAAGATGTCGGCCAAATTTCAATCCTTTTAAGTCGGGCC
>DAIRSW010000199.1:0-922 GCA_036804205.1 Verrucomicrobiia bacterium
AATACACCATCCACTACGTGGTCGAAGAACGTCTCGACCTGAGCTCCTTCGATCTTCAGTATTGCAATGATGAACAGGGTCGACCTGCCTATGATCCCAGGATTTTGCTCAATGTGATTCTCCTGGGCTATTCCCGGGCAAAGCTTAGCTCGCGCAAGCTGGAGGCGGCCTGCAAGGAAAACATCATCTTCATCGCCATGACCTGCGGTCAAACCCCTGATCACAGCACCATTGCGGAATTTGTGTCCGGGATGGGAGAGGAGCGGATCAGCGAGCTCTTTGCGCAGGTGCTGATGGTTTGCGAAGAGGAGGGACTTCTCAGCGGCACGCACTTTAGTATGGACGGGTATAAACTTAGCACCAACGCCTCGAAAGAATGGAGTGGCACCCACGCCGATCTGAATAAGAAAAAAGAAACGCTCCAGAAACTAATTGCCGAGAGTGTGAAGGAACACAAACGCAACGACCGGGCCAATGTGGAAACCCCTGAAGCGCTGATCAAACGCAAGGAACGCTTGATCAAAAATGCCACGAAGATTGAGCGCTTCCTGGCCGAGAATCCAGCGGCTTCGTTCAACAATCCGCTCCATCCAACGCCTACCCGCGTCACGCCTCCTGCTGTCGCTTCGCTCCTTGGCAGGAGTCGCGCCATGGCTACCCGGGCGATGGTGATTTGGACCGCACGTCCGTCTTTACGATCTCGGTTTCCGATGAGGGCGACCCTGAGGATCAGAGATATTGGGTCTCGTGCTTGAGTGAGAGCGGTCGGATTATGGCGGGAGAAATGTGCTTCACACTCGATGCTGCTAAGGAGTTTCCGTCATCCAAGTTCGATTTGAGCGATCTAAATTGGAGAGAGTACCACCCCGAGCAATCGAACTAAATGAAGAATGCACAACAAGTCGGCACATCCAACGGCGGG
>DAIRSW010000199.1:932-3302 GCA_036804205.1 Verrucomicrobiia bacterium
GTCGTCCTTCTTTGAATTCGGACTTCCTTCCCCGCCGTGGATGGCCTATACGTTGTGCCCAAAAATGACGCACAAATATCCCCGAGATACATGTGGATCAGGCACATCAATAGCTCTAGGATTGGATGCATATCATCAGCCACTGGATTTTTCGCGCGAGAGCGTATCAGCCATCAGGTTACGGGTGTGGCCACATTCCGCGAGAGCAGCGGCATGAATTCTCCTGAGAGAGCTGCACCCGGTCGAAGCCGTGGCGGGCCAAAAGCTTACTCTAGCTGCTCATTACTTCTTGAACCGGTTGGAATCACCACAATATTGTCAAACTCAGCGGCGTTTGCACCCGAAAGGATAATTCGAAGTTCTTGGGTCATAGCTTCAGGCCTTCGCAGGGCAAGGGCCTCTCCTTCGATCACATAATCCAATCCGAGCGAATCCAGGCCGTCCCTCTGCAGACCATCCCATCCGTTTTCGCGCCGAAGCAGGAGGGAGTTAGCAGTTCCTACGCCCTCAAGAGGTATCACATAAAGAGCTTGGGTGGGATTCCCTCGGGTTTCCTGGCTGTGTCCCACTTCGAAAATCTCTGACGATGGCTGAAACCATAGTGTGGTGCTCCCACCCGATGTTTTAAAGGTGATGTTTTGAATTCCATCGGGAAGCTCCTCGCGAGTGATCACCCGCTCCAGAGTCCGGTAACTGTAGTTGGCATCATGCACGATGGTGCGACCGGCTTCGATATCGGACTGAGGGAGAGCGGAGCCTTCCTCCAAGAGCGGATACTTCCCATCCAAATAAGCAGCATTGTTAAGGCGATCGGTGTCAAACCAAACTTGAGTCCCTTCAGGAAAAAGCACCTGGACCACGCGGCCAAACTCGCGCCACTTTTGATGGGGGGTAAAGCTTTCTCGCCCCAATTGGTTCCAGGCAAAAACTGTGATAGCCACGCAAGCAATCATTCCGAGAATCCTGGCTGCTCCACGATAAGGTTTGGCGTTCAGTGCATAAAATGCCGCAACGGCCAGTGCCAAGGCGAAAGGCGGAGCCAAGAATGCGGTCACCCGCCGGGGCGGAGTTCCCAGAACGAAACAGAATGCCACAAAAGCAAGGCACACAGTGGCGAGAATGAGCCCACCCTTGGCCTCCCGCGAATGAGTGACCGGGGGAAGCAGACATATAAAAAACGCGACGGTCACTCCGAGCACAACGCCAGTAAGGTCTGCACCAGGAACGCCTCCAGGAACCAAATACGCCAAGACCGAGATGGCGCTCCCAATATGAGAAAAATGGGTTTCATAGTCGTCATCGTAGCTCCCAGCCACGTCGAGCAAGTTCTCAAGCACGGGGAGATAAAGCAGAAGTGTCGCGACCGCCGTCCACAGCCCGGC
Source organism: Verrucomicrobiia bacterium (assembly GCA_036804205.1). Lineage (GTDB taxonomy): Bacteria > Verrucomicrobiota > Verrucomicrobiia > Chthoniobacterales > CALDSX01 > DAIRSW01. The sequence continues at coordinate 2,315 of DAIRSW010000199.1, forward strand.
TAAAAAAACTTCTTGATTCGGGCGTTCCAGCCAAAGCACAAGAATCAATAAACCACCAAGAACCACATAATACGGAAGGGCGTAGGTTCCGAGAAGAGTCGTAATGCCCAATACACTCAAGGAAAGGCGGTCGCCGTGAGTGCGATGGTGCAGGAAGCTGATCCCCGCCAGGGTTGCGAGAAATGCGATCATTCCATAGGCCCGTGCTTCCAAGGCAAGAACAAGATGAAGGCTATTGAGTGCAACCACGCTGTAGACAATCGCCCCGGCCGCGAATGCTGTGCGAGACCAAAACCACACCAAGATGAGAGCCAGCAAAGCAGCCACAGAAACAAACGACCACATCCGGGCTCGCAATGGATGAAAGGACCCCGCCCCAGGCGTCACACTATTCAGGAGGTTGAAAAAGATGTGATTATTTGCCCGACGATACTCGGTTGCGGTGACCATGGGCCCTTGGCCACTGTACCGGGTGATCGAAGTGATCTCATCGGTTCGGAGTGATGACATCGCCATGAAGGATGCTGCGAGTCCGGCATTGTATGTGGCGATACAAACCAAAGTTACAGCAGCAAGCATCTCAAGCGGCTTCCAGAGCCTGGCATTGAGAATGGGGGCAGCGCAGCGGCTCCCTACTCGCTTCAAGAACTCCGTACCCTTGCTCACTGCAGCACGGCTATCACCCGGAAAGCGCCACAAAAGCAGGAGCGAAAGCAAAACAATCAAGAAGCGGGCCGGCCATCGGAGCGCATTGGGGATGTCGCCAAAAAAAGAAAGTAACAAAGCCAAACCGACTGCCAAGACGGGTGCACACCAGAATATGCGTGGAACGCGACGGAAAATTTCCATTGAGGAATGAAGGCCAAGCAAAACCGCTCAGGGAGCAGGGTCAAGATGAAGCGCCAAGCGAGATTTGAGCAAAAGGTGAGTCAAAAGCATGACCAAATGTTAAAATTAATAAGTTCCTAAAAAGGAATGTTTCATTGTC
>DAIRSW010000200.1:0-3268 GCA_036804205.1 Verrucomicrobiia bacterium
CGCCAAGAAAAAACCCGCCCCGGCGAAACCAAAAACTACAAAGAAACCAAGCGCGACCAGTAGAAAAACTGCAAAAAGTCCAGCCAGCAAAAAAGTCACCACCACCCGCAGCACTCCCGCAAAATCTTCTCCGTCAAAAAGCAAAAGCGCCAAGCCTAAGCCTAAGCCCAAGCCCAAGCCCAAGCCCAAGCCCAAGCCTAAGCCCACCAAAAAACCGGCCGCAAGCAAGCCGCGCTCGGCCATGGACGAAATCCTCGACATCGTCGAAACCATCGGCCGTTCCCGGTCGTGATTATAGTCTAACGCGGAGGCGCAGCGAAGCCGGCACATCGAGAAACCCTCCCGCCTGACTGAGGCTCGGTTCGCGTTGGGTTTTAGGTGATCAGTGAGGGGCAAACCACCATGCACCCGCTTTCTTGCCACCCCAGAAAGCTCAAGGCACGAAAAGAGGGATTTCGTTTGATCTTCTGCGATTTTCTGCTTTTTCAAACATCACCCTTGTTTCGTCCTCGAAAGGGCCGTTTGTTGCGCGGCGCATATGACCAAGGTCTCAGGCGAGCTGTGGCATTCGACTTAACCGGTCGCATTCCCTTGCGCAAAAGCTGGCCAATCCCTGCCCGACACATTCTCATTTCAATATTCTTTTCCCTTCATCTCCCACTAAAGTCTTCATGAGTGCTCAGATTATCTTCTTCCTTGGCCTTGGCGTGCTCGCTTTGTTCGCCTGGTATTTTTCGACCGACATCTTACGCCGCAAACGTACCATTGGCACTGTTCTAGCCTTACTCGTTGCTTTCATCTGTTTGGAAGCTTTGTGGCCAAAACGCGAGGGACAAGCTTTGAACCTGAACCTCGGGCTCGATCTTCAAGGTGGCTCGGAATATCTTATCCAGCTCCAACACGAAGAAAGGCAGCTCGATTCTGAAGCGGATGAAGCCATCAGCGGCTTCGAAAGAGACGTCCGCCAAAAGGATGCTTTGGAGCAAGCCGTCGAGGTTATTCGGGGCAGGATTGATGGTTTCGGCGTGGCGGAACCAATCATTGTGCCGACCGGCAGCGACCGGATTCTTGTGCAAATGCCCGGCCTTGATGAGGAACAGATCGAGGCTGTTAAAGAGCAGCTCCAGAAGGTTGCTCGACTTGAGTTTCGACTTGTGCACCCACAAAGCTCCAGCTTGATCGAACAGTTCGAAGCAGGAGTCACTAACCTCCCACCGGGCTACCGCATTATCGAATACAAGGAGACCCGGCAAGGCCGCCTCATCACCGAGCAGCTTCTTCTTAAAATCCGCCCCGACATGGAAGGCGAACGCGTAGCTCGCGCTCGCGCGCTTTACGGTCAGGACGGATGGGAAATCAGCCTCACGTTTGACGGAGAAGGCTCAAGAGAATTCGCCGATCTCACCCGGGCCAACGTCGGCAATCGATTGGCTATTGTCCTGGACGGAGAGGTGATGAGCGCCCCGAACATCATCAGTGCCATCACGGGCGGACGAGCCCAGATCACGGGGCGGTTCAGTGAAACAGAGGTTCGCAATCTCGCGAGCGTCCTGGAAAACCCCTTGGCGACTCCGGTTGAAATCATGGAGGAACGGCGTGTCTCGGCCACTCTGGGTGCCGACTCAGTCAATAGTGGCATTGTTGCTGGCTTAATTGGTTTGGCCTTAACATTATTTTCCGTGGCCATCTACTACCGGATGGCCGGACTTGTCGCTAACTTAGCGCTGCTTTTAAACATCGTCTTGCTGCTGGGACTTCTGGCCATGTTTGGAGCCACGCTCACGCTCCCTGGTATTGCTGGCATCATTCTCACCATCGGGATGGCTATTGATGCGAATGTGCTGATTTACGAGCGCCTTCGAGAGGAGTTAAATCACGGAAAATCGCTTAAGACCGCTGTGGATAGCGCCTACGATAAAGCGTTTAGTGCCATTTTTGACTCAAACATCACCACCCTGATGACCGCTCTGGTGCTTTTCTGGCAAGCGGTCGGCGCAGTGCGAGGTTTTGCCGTGACTCTATCCCTCGGGATTCTGGCCTCCCTTTTCACCGCACTGCTGGTGACTCGAACAACATTTCGCTGGATCGTTGATACCGGCCTCATTAAGCGCCTGCCGATGTTCGACATCATGCCCAAAAAGGTCTTCAACTTTATCGGGCACGCACGCGTGGCTTTATCCATCTCGGGTCTAGCCATTTTAGCCGCTGCTGTCCTAGTTTACGTTCGCGCAGATGATGCCTTGGGGGTTGATTTTACTGGGGGCGACTTGCTAACCCTCCAAGCCCCAGATGATTTAAGTGTCGAAGAAATCCGCAGCGCCGTGAGTGCGTCCGGATTTGAAACCGTGATTCAACGGAGTGCCACGGCGGATAATGAGTATTTCAGCATTCGATCGGGTTATGGAACCGGCGAAGAAGTTATGGCCGCTTTGCAAAGCTCGTTTCCAGGTCGTGAGCTCCAGCAAGAGGGAGTTCAACTTGTTGGACCAGTGATCGGTGACGAGATGGCCAAAAAATCGCTCATCGCGCTCGCCATCGGCATGGTGGTGATCATGCTTTATGTTGCTTTCCGCTTTGAATTTAGTTTCGCCATTGGGGCCATCGTCGCAGTGGTGCATGATATCATCATTACCATTGGCATTTTTGTGCTTTTCGGACGGGAGTTGTCTTTGATTTTTGTTGGTGCGATTCTGACCATTGCTGGTTACTCAATTAATGACACCATCGTAGTATTCGACCGAATTCGAGAACGTTTGCTAGAAGTCAAGCGCCAACCGGTTGCACAGATCATGAACGAGGCTATCAATGCAACTTTGGGACGAACCATCCTCACAGGGGGCACGACCCTTTTGGCGGTTGCTGCCCTCTACATCTTTGGAGGTCCGGTTCTCAACGATTTTGCTCTCGCCATTCTCATTGGTGTGGTGGTGGGAACCTACTCGTCGATCTTTGTCGCCGCACCGGTGGTTCTCTGGTGGACCAAAGCCCGAGGCAGCAGCATCCGCAAAGAGGTCCTGGAATCAGAACGAGGAGCTGCTCCAAACGGTGAAGCCAAGCCCGGCACGGTCGGCTGAGCCGAACTGTCGTGATTTGCCCGCTTCACCCGGTGGGCCGAGTTTTTGGACCACTCATCTTATGAGCAAGCCGCTTGATCTCGAAGTCATTGGGCTGTAATGCTGATTGCTTCGTCAGATTTTTTCATGTCCACAGAGCACCGCACGCACATCCCAGACTACGGAACCCAAGGAGCCTCCTCGCGTCGCAGCGG
>DAIRSW010000201.1:0-3252 GCA_036804205.1 Verrucomicrobiia bacterium
ACCACGGCATCCACCTCCCAGGGTTCCTCCCGCCAGTAATAGACTTCATGACCCCGGTTGATGGCATGGGCTAGACAGGCATTCTCCAGCCAGCGCCCCCAACGTGCCGGGTCGGTGTCACGCGATGGCTGGAGGTCCGTCCCGGCGAGAAGTCCGTTGTTTAAAACCACCAGCTTGGGAGGAGACTTCCGGCGGCGTAATTCCCGTCCGGAAAACTTGCGCAGTGGCTTGACCAAAAAGGCTTCTTCCAGCAGCTCCAAATAGTGGGCGATGGTTTCCAATGCGCCCTTTTCTGCCAAGGCCCCGGCCATTTTATCCAAAGACAAAATCTCTGCCGGGTGAGCGGCCGCTAAGGCGAAGACCTGCCTGAGCAAAGCCGGTTTCCGCACCTTTTCGAGACTCAAAATATCGCGTCCAATGGCCGGTTCGATAATGGCATCGCGCAGGTAGCTCCGCCAGCGGGCCGGTTCATTCCACAAGCCTACGGCTCCTGGATAGCCGCCATGCGAGACAAATCGCTCCGCCGCAAGGTCTGATGAAATCCCAGCCAGCGCCCCAAGGTCCGTTGCACACCAATGAGTAAGCACCGTCTTCTCAAAACGCCCGGCCATTGTCTCACGAGATCCTTCTCCGACGTGCAGCGCTGAAGAGCCGGTCGCCACAATATGAAGGGGTGTCTTGTCACGCAACACCGCATCAAACCGACCCTTGAGCCACCGCGACCACTCCGGCAGATATTGCACTTCGTCCAGAAGCAGAACGGCTCCCTTGCGCGCCTGCGCCAATTCCAAAACTCTCCGCCACATGCCCTCCCTCCAGTTTGGCAACGCTGCCTCGGGCACATCGGCACTTGCATACACCGCGCTTTCTCCAAAATCCTTGGCCAGCTCAAGAAGCAAAGTCGTTTTACCAACTTGCCGTGGACCAACCAAAAACTGCATACGCGATGGCGCAGGCTCCCGAAGTCGCCTTCGCATTTCTGCCAAGGCCGCAGAAAAGCCAAAAAGAGAAGAGTTATCAGTCATACTCGAATAATTATTCAAGTATGAAAGGAGGTCAAGAAAAACAGCTGCTCTGAGTGAGGCGGAGGTGTCGAGGAGTCGAGGAATACACAGCGATACTGTAGGCCGTGCGTCCTTGCGCCGCGATCCCCCAAACAAATAAGCCACCCGCTACGCTGGAGACAGGGAGACACGGAGTTAGAATGTATTGTGCTTCCAGAGCGCGAAGCCCTGTTAGGCCGTGCGTCTGCGCGGCAATCTCCTCAAAACCCGAAGGGTCTTTTCAACCGTTAAACCTCTCAACGGTTCAACCTCTCCATGAACCACAAAAGGCACAAAAGACACAAAAAAAAGGCAGCTAGGTCGAGTGGTGTTTATGTAAAAAATGGAGTGCAAATCCATTTGTTGCGTGGTATCCTCACTCGTGATTCCTCGACTTGCTCAGCATTGTCTCCAGCGCCTTGCTCAAGGCTTTCCCGTCGTCGCCATCACAGGGCCACGGCAATCCGGCAAATCCACTTTAGCTCAACACGTCTTTGCCGATCACGAATACTTAAGCCTCGAAGACTTGGATGTCCGGGCTGAAGCCATCGAAGATCCTCGTGGATTTTTGCAACGCCGAAAACACGGCTTTGTTCTCGATGAAGTGCAACACGCCCCAGACCTTTTTTCTTATCTGCAAGGATTCGTCGATCAAAAAAAAATCTTAGGACACGTGGTGCTCACCGGCTCCCAAAACTTCCAGTTGATGGAGCGGATCACCCAAACTCTGGCCGGACGCGTTGGCTTGCTTGAATTGCTTCCTTTGAGTTGGTCCGAAATGCAACTTAACGATATCCCGCTCGACAAGGTCCTATGGCGAGGAGGTTATCCCCCGGTCATTGCACGGCCTGTCACTCCCGATCTCTGGTATCCACGCTATATTCAAACCTATATCGACCGTGATGTGCGCGCGATTCGGCAAGTCGGTGATTTGATGAATTTTCAGAAATTCATTCGGCTTTGCTCCGGTCGTATCGGTCAGCTGCTCAACTTCAGCAGCTTAGCCAATGAATGCGGGGTGGACGTCAAGACGGCGCAAGCCTGGTTGTCGGTGCTAGAAGCCAGCTATGTGGTGTTTCGTCTGCAACCCCATCATCGCAATTTTAATAAACGCATCGTCAAGCAGGCCAAACTCTATTTTTTTGACACCGGCTTAGCCTGTTCTCTGCTTGGTCTTGAATCGCCTGAGCAGCTTGCGACCCATTATTTGCGGGGTGAACTTTTCGAAAACGCCATCATTCTCGAGTCATTGGTGAAACGATTAATTGACGAACAGCGTGCTGGGAATGATGCAGCCAGAGAACTCACGGTTGAGGACTACAACTGTTTGATCGAGGGATGGGCTCGCTCGAAGGAGGGGGATGCAGCGGCGGAGAGATGCGAACAAATCTTGCAAGCCATGCAGCAACACTCACTTCAACCTAATCTAAGCAGTTTTAAGGCTGTTTTGATGGCCTGGCGTGAGACCAACGATTGCGTTTATGCACCATTTCGATCACAGCGTATTTTGGAGTGGATGATTCAATTGCATTCAGAGGGTGAAAACGACGCTAGTTTTCCTGATGCTGATTGCTTTGACATTTGCCTTCAGACGTGGAGTCGGTCAGGACACCCGGAAGCGCCTCAACGTGCTGAGGCCTTGCTAGTCAGCATGGAAAAAACTTATGAAAATACGCGGTTGGAGCGCATTCGACCCCGTGCCACTTCATTCAATGCTGTTTTGGCTGCGTGGGCTCGTTCAGATCAAGTGGGCTCGGCTGATCGCGCCGCCGATATTTTGGCCTTCATGGAGAGTCTTCCAGACGTGTGTCCGGATGCGGCCTCGTACTGTACCGTTCTGACTGCGCTCAGCCGCTCACACTCAGATCCCCAAACAGCCGCAACAAAAGCAACCGTCTTCTTGCAGCACGCATTGGAAAGAGCCACCAGTGAAACTCCAAAACGTCGTATGGTCCTAGACACAATCCTTTTCAACACAGCAATGGGATTGTGGTCCAAAACTAACTCGGCCGAAGCTTTCAAAAAGGCTTCAGCCATCTTACAACGCCAACGGGAACTCTACTTTGAGCGAGGCCACACTTCGTGTCGTCCCGATGTTTACGGATATACGAGCGTTTTGGCGTGCTGTGCATCCGTGTCCAAACGAGACGCCTTTGACGAGGCATGGCAGGTTGCAGCTGCGACATATGATCAATTACGTAAGGAAGAC
>DAIRSW010000202.1:0-3225 GCA_036804205.1 Verrucomicrobiia bacterium
GCTTGATAGGCGGAGTTGGTCACCAGCACCGAGCGAAGGGAAAAGTTGATCCCGGCCGCCAACCCGGTTGTTGCAACTACGATACGCAACTGCCCAGCCTTGGCGAGCGGCTCGATGATTCCTGCTCTTACCGCATAGGAAATTCCACTATGATGATAAGCAATGCGTTTTTTCAGCATCGCGGCTAGGTCTTTGGGCAGCATGGCTTCTTGTTCACTGCTTAAGCTGAGTGGCTGGTCGATTGGAAGTTGAGCAGTCAGGTCTTGGGCCAGTTTTTCGGCGGCGCGGCGGCGGGGGCAGAACACTAAAATTGGAGCCATGTCCCCTTGGATTGCTTGCGCAAGGGCTTGCACAAAAAAGCCTTTGGGGTTAAACGGAAGCCTGCTTTGGAGGGCCTCCAGGGGAAACTCCTCCAGCGGAACCGGTCGCACCCGGCTTCGTATCAGGGACGATCTGCGCCCTAGCCGCTCCAACCAAGCAATGACCTGCTCGGGATTTGCCACGCTACCGCTGAGCAAGAGCAGCTGAGTGTCTGGGGGACTTAAAGCCACTGCGACCTCGTAGCTAAGACCACGCTGGGGATCGGCCAGCATTTGGTATTCATCAAGCACCAAAAGCTTCGGACCGCGACCCTGCAAAAACTTGGCGCGTTGTGTTTCCAAAGTGGCCACGACAAGAGGAGCGTGTGGGTCCACACTCAAGTCGCCGGTCTGAATGCCGACCGGTAGTTTCTGGGCTTTCCAGGTTGCAAACTTTTCGTTGGCCAAAGCTCGCGTCGGCACGGTGTAGATGTATTGACCGGCCCAGCGTGTTTCGAGTAGCTTCTCGAAGACAAAGGTCTTACCACTGCCGGTGGGAGCATCCACGACAACGTCTTGTCCTTTTTGCAATGCCCCGATAGCCTCAATTTGCCATGAATCCGGCAATACCAAATCAATCATGTTCTCACTCCACCACTAATAACTGTCCGCCGATAAGAAAAGTTGCATCCACCCCAGAGTTTTGCCACCCTTGGGTCTGGCTTTTGGAAAGAAACTCGACGAACGACAACGCTCCTGGTGAACCGAAAGCCTTTTATATCGACCATTTCCCATTTAAAACCAAAGACCATGTCACACACGACCATCGTATCTATTAATGCCCGCCAAATCATCGATTCACGCGGCAATCCCACTGTTGAAGCCGACGTCATCCTTCAAGGCGGAGCCCGCGGACGCGCCGCAGTGCCAAGCGGAGCAAGCACCGGTGAACATGAAGCTTGGGAACTTCGGGACGGCGATAAAAGCCGTTACTTAGGTAAAGGAGTCACCAAAGCTGTTTCCAACATCCTTGAACGCATTGCGCCTGCTCTCATCGGCATGGATGCTTTGGATCAAGTGGGTGTGGACCGCGCCATGCTCGCTTTGGATGGTTCTCCCAATAAAGCGACCTTGGGCGCCAACGCGATCCTTGGTGTTTCTTTGGCCACTGCACATGCGGCGGCGGCTCAGCTGGGGCAACCGCTTTACAAATATTTAGGGGGTCCAAACGCAAAAGTGTTGCCAGTGCCGATGATGAATATTTTGAATGGCGGAGCGCACTCGGACGCGCCGATCGACTTTCAAGAGTTCATGATCATGCCGAAGGGAGCCCCGACTTTTAGTGAAGCATTGCGCTATGGCACGGAGATTTTTCACGCCTTGAAAGGTGTGCTGAAAGACAAAGGCCTGTCCACTTCTGTTGGGGATGAAGGCGGTTTTGCTCCCAAGCTTGATTCGGCTGCAGACGCTCTCGAAACCATTGCTGTGGCTACCAAAAAAGCCGGGTATGAACTTGGCAAAGACATTTTCATCGCTCTTGATGTGGCTTCCAGCGAGTTCTATCAGGACGGAGAATATGTCTTCAAAAAATCCGATGGTTCCCGTCGCTCGGCTTCAGAACTGGTTGCTTATTATCAAGAACTGCAAGCCAAGTTTCCCATCATCTCTATTGAGGACGGCTTCGCCGAGAACGATTGGGACGGCTGGAAAAAAATGACCGAAGCCATGGGTGCAAACACTCAGCTTGTTGGCGATGACCTTTTCGTGACCAACGTACAATTTTTGCAGAAGGGCATTGATCTAGGCGTGGCCAATTCGATTTTGGTCAAAGTGAACCAAATCGGTTCCCTCACCGAAACCCTCGACGCCATTGAGCTGGCTAAAGAACACAGCTATACCGCGGTGATCAGCCATCGATCAGGGGAGACCGAGGATGCCACAATTGCAGATATCGCAGTAGCCACCAATGCCGGTCAGATAAAAACCGGTTCACTCTGCCGGACCGACCGTGTTGCCAAATACAACCAACTTCTGCGAATCGAGCAAGAACTTGGTGACAGGGCAATTTACGGTGGTAAAATGTAATCTGTGAGCATTGAACCCTACCGCCCAAACCGCCAGGAAAGATCGGCAAAGCGTGGATTGATCCATGCTCTTGTCATCGTCCTGTCGATTGCCATTGGTTTGGCATTAGCGGTCATAGCGGTAGGAGCCTTTGTTCCCGAGGTGCGTAAGAATCAAGAGCTACAAACACAGCTCAACGAACTCAGTCTCCAGGTGAGCGCCGAAGAAGCGCGCCTGGCGGACTTGAGACACGAAATTCAACTGCTCCGTAACAACCCTGAGTATTTGGAGATCGTGGCGCGCGACATCCTAGGCTTGATGCGTCCTGGGGAAATGATTTATCGGGTGCGTGAAACCTCCACTCAGTAGCAGCAAATCGGGCAAATCAGTAAGATTAAAATCGTAACGGGTGCAGGCTAGGATTTTGACTTGCAAAAGCCTAGATTCATTTTAAATTCTTCCTCCACCGGGTTGTTAGCTCAGCGGTAGAGCAGCGGCCTTTTAAGCCGTAGGTCCAGGGTTCGAATCCCTGACAACCCACTTTCTCCCCAGGTGTAGCACTGAGGCTGCGTAGCACAGCTAGTAACGGACCTTCACAAGATACAAACCGTCCGGTGGCGCGCAATATTGTGGACGACTCCCAGCTTTCTCCAAGGCCATGTGCCGTCCACCAGCCAAAAAGCTTTGAACCTCTGTCCACAAGGTCTTGCCACGGCCACATCGAACAATTGCACCCACCATGAGTCGAACCATTCGGTAGAGAAATCCGCTGCCTTCAAAGTCGATCACGATTTTTTTTTGCTTGAGTCCAAGTTGACAGCGACTTAAATGGCGCACGATATTTTCTCCTGCCTTAGGAAGC
>DAIRSW010000203.1:0-3202 GCA_036804205.1 Verrucomicrobiia bacterium
GGGTTCTGGTGGAGAGAGTGGAAGGTTTTGCCAAGGCCGAGGAATGGCAACGCGCTTTTCGTGAGATCACAGATTTTGAGCGCACCCTGATTGATGACGGGGCCATTTTCACCAAGATCTACCTCCAAATCAGTAAGGACGAGCAACTGCATCGCTTTAAAAAACGAGAGAACGACCCCCTGAAGCACTGGAAGATTAGTGATGAAGACTGGCGAAACCGTCGTCGATGGAAAGAGCATATTGAGGCCGCCGAAGAGATGTTTGAAAAAACCGCCACCAGTGAAGCTCCGTGGCAGGTGATGGCGGGCAACAGCAAGTGGTATAGCCGGGTGCAAACCTTACGACTCGCAATCGACTCACTGAAAAGCGCCGGCCTCAAAGGCTAGGCCGAAGCGCAAGCGGTAGGATTTCCCACGCGAGGCGCCTAGTCTCCAGAAGAACGGCCAGGCCAGGCGTTTTCCCTGGCTATGCGGATGGAGATCTTCGTTCTTCTAGACGAAAGCAGTAAGGAGAACAAAGAAAGAAAAAAACAAAAAATGCAAAAGCGGCCCCACAAATGTCCTACCCCCTATGGTAGCTTAGGGTCAAAACTTACGGAATTCCCCGGTATCCATGAAAGCTATTCAAGTCGACAACCCCGTGTCAATCAAATTGCTCTTCTAAATCCGTGGCTATCAACGACTTATTCCGATCACGGTTCGGGTGAAATCTCCGGCTAGGCTGGCAATCTGACCTGACTTGTGCGAAACCTCAGAGGAAAGACGCCCCTAGCTGGATCGATGGTATGAGGCATGCTTCCAAAAATATTTCATCCACCGCGAGTAAACCTGAACCTCATGCCCAACTCAAACACCAGCTACAAAACATCGACTCAGGCCCCTGCTTCAGTTATTCAGGAGAACGCCATCGAAGCTCTCTTCATCGATAAGCTTCAGAGCCTCAAATACGAATATCGCGCCGACATCACCGACCGAGCCGCTTTAGAACGGAACTTCCGAGAAAAGTTCGAGGCTCTTAATGGTGTCCGGCTTACGGATGGCGAGTTCGCTCGGCTGCTTGGCGAGCTTGTGACGCCGGATGTCTTCAAGGCGGCGAAGAGCCTGCGGGAGATCAGCTCCTTTCTTCGCGATGACGACACCCAGTTGAACTATACCCTGGTTAACATCAAAGACTGGTGCAAAAACAGCTTCGAAGTCGTTAACCAACTCCGCATCAACACCGACAACAGCCATCATCGTTACGATGTGCTTATCCTGATTAATGGCGTGCCCTGCGTGCAAGTGGAATTGAAGACACTCAGTATCAATCCTCGCGTGGCCATGGAGCAGATTGTGAAATACAAAAACGACCCCGGCAATGGCTACACCAAAACACTTCTCTGCTTTATCCAGCTTTTTATCGTCAGCAACCGGACCAACACCTACTACTTCGCCAATAACAACGCCTGCCACTTCAGCTTTAATCAGGAAGAACGTTTCTTGCCCATCTACCAGTTCGCTGATGAGGCCAACAAAAAAATCACCCACCTTGATGTCTTCGCGGAGACCTTCTTGGCAAAATGCACCCTGGGCCACACCATCAGCCGCTACATGGTCCTGGTCGCCAGCGAGCAAAGGCTGCTCATGATGCGCCCCTATCAAGTCTATGCAGTGAAACACCTTATCTCTTGCATCCAGCAAGACAGCGGCAACGGGTTTATTTGGCACACCACCGGCAGTGGAAAAACTCTCACCTCTTTCAAGGCCTCCACCCTGCTCAAAGACAATCCGGAAATCGAGAAATGCCTTTTTGTGGTCGACCGCAAAGATCTTGATCTACAAACTCGTGAGGAGTTCAACAAATTCCAGGATGGCTGCGTGGAGGAAAACACCAACACCGCCACTCTAGTGCGTCGCTTACTCTCCGACAACAAGGCTGATAAGGTTATTGTGACCACCATCCAGAAGCTTGGCCTGGCCTTGGATGAAACCAGCAAGCGCAACAAGCAACGGGAAAAAAACGACCAGCCCACCTACAAAGAGCGCCTGGAACCCCTGAAAGACAAACGCATCGTCTTCATCTTCGATGAATGCCACCGTTCTCAGTTCGGCGAGAACCATCGTGCCATCAAAGAATTCTTCCCCCGCGCCCAACTCTTTGGCTTCACCGGCACCCCCATCTTTGAGGAAAACGCTACCCCGCAAAAGAGCGACAACCTCCCGGCTTCCTTAAAAACCACCCATAGCCTTTTCGAAAAGCAGCTCCACGCCTACACCATCACCCACGCCTTGGAAGACGGGAACGTGCTTCGCTTCCATCTGGACTACTACAAACCAGAAGGCACCGCGCTGCCTGATCTGGGGCGAGGCGTTGAAAAAGAAAAAATCATCCAAGCCATTCTCAGTAAGCACGACACCGCCACCAACGCGCGGCGTTTTAATGCACTCCTCGCCACCTCCTCCATCAACGACGCTATCGAATATCATAAGCTATTCAAAAGCATACAGGCAGAAAAACAGGCCGCCGATCCTGATTTCAAACCGCTCAACATTGCCTGCGTCTTCTCACCGCCTGCGGAGGGCGATCCAAATGTGAAGCAGATCCAGGAAGACCTACCTCAGGAGCAGGCTGACAACGCCGTGGAGCCCGACAAGAAAAAGGCGGCCCTCATCGACATCTTAGACGACTACAACGCCCGCTACGGCACCAACCATCGCATCTCCGAGTTTGATAAATACTATCAGGACGTGCAAAAACGCATCAAAGCCCAACGATGGTCAAACGCCGAATACCCAGCCGAAAAAAAGATCGACATCACCATTGTGGTGGACATGCTACTCACCGGCTTTGATGCCGCCTACCTCAACACGCTCTACGTCGACAAAAACCTCAAGCACCATGGTTTGATCCAGGCCTTCTCCCGCACTAACCGGGTTCTTAATGGAACCAAACCCTTCGGCAACATCCTCGACTTCCGCCAGCAACAAGAAGCGGTCGATGCTGCCATCACCCTCTTCTCGGGTGAATCGACCGGCAAGCAAGCCCATCAAATCTGGATGGTCGAAGAGGCGCCGGTGATCATTGAGAAATTAAAAAACGCCAAGCAAGACCTCGACGACTTCATGAGGTCTCAGGGCCTTGAAGCCACTCCGCACCAGGTGCCAAACCTTAGGGGCGACGCCGCTCGCATTGCCTTCGTTCAACGCTTCAAAGAAGTGCAGCG
>DAIRSW010000204.1:0-3186 GCA_036804205.1 Verrucomicrobiia bacterium
CACGGAGACACGGAGATTTTTTTATTTGGGATGTTTTTTTGGACTGTATTCCTTGCGAAGCTTTCTCTGTGTCTCGGTGTCCTCCAGCGCAGCGGGTGGTTTGAATTTTTACCACGGAGGCACGGAGACACGGAGGATTTTTGTTGGGATGTTTTTTTGGACTGTATTCCTTGCGAAGCTTTCTCTGTGTCTCGGTGATCTCCAGCGAAGCGGGTGGTTTAAAATCTTTACCACGGAGGCACGGAGACACGGAGATTTTTTATTGGGATATGTTTTAGGCTCTTTTCTTAGCGAAGCTTTCTCTGTGCCTCGGTGATCTCCAGCGAAGCGGGTGGTTTAAAATCTCAATTGGCTCACTCGGTGGTTTGCCGGGCCGGGTTCTGCATTTCTAACTTTTCTAGCCTTTGATTGGTGGTTTGGAGCTCGGCTAGGACTTGGGATAGTTGCGCCTGAAGGACCTGGTCGGTCGGCGGTTCGTTTTGCTTGAGAACCCACGAGGTTAAGAGCGCACTGAGCGCTCCGAAGATGCTGATACCAAAGATCATGAGGCCCGCCCCAAGTAGCCGGCCTCCCGCACTGACCGGATAGGTGTCGCCATAGCCTACCGTGGTCATGGTGGTGATGGCCCACCATGCGGCGTCTTCGGCATCGCCGATGGGTCCGTCGTGTCCCGCCTCCAGTTCCAAAATGGCGAGCGCCGAAACGGTGACTAAGGTGAGCACCATGAAGACGAGGGTTGCGGCCACGCTGCGTTCTTTTTGGGCGAATAAAATGTTGCGTATTTCGCGTAGGGAACGAAAGGCCCGGAGAGCACGGAAGATGCGAAAGACTCGCAGGGCTCGGCCCCAGCGAAGTTCGTCCAGCATGGGGATGCTGGCCAAGAGATCAATCCAACCCCAGCGCATGAAGCGCCATTTGCTGGGTGCGGCGATGAATCGTTTGACGAAGTCCGCGAGAAAAAACATGCACATGACGGTGTCGACAAAACGCAGGGCTCTTCGCACATCAGCTGCCGGCTTGCCAAAGGCTTCGTAGATGAGGATGCCAAGGGTCAGAACCGAGATGCCCAAGATAAAGACGTCCCACCAACCAAGGTCGGGAGGGGTAGTGCTTTTGTGCGATGGCGTTTTCTCCGACGGTGCTGCTGGCGATGTCTCCATGCTTATTCTGAAACACAATTTTCTGCGATTGAACAGTCTGCTTTGCAAAGAGAATGAATTGGGCTCAGATTCCATCCGATGAACGAGAATGAGGTTTTTCCTAAAGAATTACGAGAAAGGGTGCGGCAAGCCGGGGTGATTGCGGTGGTGACACTGGATGATCCTGAGGACGCGCCGGCCTTGGGCCGTGCCCTGATCGCGGGGGGCATTTTGGGCGTGGAATTGACTCTGCGCACGGCGGCAGGGATTGAGGCCATCCGGCGTCTTCGCGGGGCTTGCCCCGACTTTTTGATCGGCGCGGGCACGGTGATTTTTCCTCAGCAGGTGGAGCAGGTCAAAAACGCTGGCGCCGACTTTGCCGTGTCGCCGGGGTGTCAAGCGGCAGTGCTTGAGGAGGCCAAGAATCATGGGGTGCCTTTTGCGCCGGGGATTTGTGCCCCCAGCGATATCGAGGTGGCGCTGTCCTTGGGTTGTCAGTTGTTGAAGTTTTTCCCAGCGGAAGCAAGCGGCGGACTGGCTTACCTGAATAATATCGCGGCTCCCTATGCGCATTGTGGTTTGGGCTACATTCCCTTGGGTGGCGTTGGGCCTAAGAATTTAACCGAGTATTTGGCTTCGCCCTACGTGGCTGCGGTGGGAGGATCCTGGTTGGCACCCAAAGATTTGCTGCAGGCCAAGGCCTGGGAGAAGATCACGGACCTGGCCAGGGAAGCGTCCGGCATAGTTAAGAGCAGTCGGGGATGAGTGCGTCACAAGAAACCCGGGTGAGACCTCCGAATTATCGGCCAATCGCATTAAATGAGGGCGTGCAGAAGCCGTTTTTGGTGCCCTTTTTCAGTCCGTTGCAGCCGGACTCCCGTGAGGCGGTGCTGATTTTTCCTGGAGGCGGGTATCGGATGCTTTCCGAGCATGAAGGGGCCGGCTTTGCTCAGATGTTTAATATGCTGGGGATCCATGCGTTTGTGTTGCATTATCGTTTGGTGTCGGAGGATCATTCTTATCAGGCTCCATTGAAGGATGCTCAACTGGGTTTGAGTTATGTGCGGGAACATTTTGGGCCTTGGGGCCTGACCAAGCTTGGCGTGGTGGGATCCTCGGCCGGCGGCCATTTGGCGAGCCTACTGCTGGCGGAACCCGGACAGACTGGACTCACCAAGGAGTTGATTGATCTAGCGGTGCTGGTGTATCCGGTCATCGACTTGAACCTCTGGGGCAAGACCGAACTGGGCCACGAGTTTTTGGGTGAGAACTACTCGCAGGAATTGGTGGACCGATTATCCACGCAGAACCGGGTGCGGGAGGATTTCCCCTCTTGTTTTGTGTGGCACGCGGTGGGCGACGCCACGGTGCCGGTGGAGAGCAGTCTTTTGTTTTCGAGCGCTCTGAGAAAGGTCGGGGTGCCTTTTGAGTTGCACGTGTTTCAAGAGGCGAAACATGGGCATGGCATAAGAACACCGCATCCTTGGTCCACCTGTTTGCAAGCCTGGCTCAGCCGGGTCGGCTGGTTGGGACAGCTTGAATCACTATGAGGAGCAGGAAGGTCATGAAGTGTATTAGCTTCACGCCCTTCGAGACCTTGATGGTGGCTCCAAAAATAGCCGCAAAGCACGAAGTTTTTTCTTGGCTTACAATAACCGCGCAATCTGGCCTTGGAGTATGGTGAAGTCGGTCATATCATCTTGGTTGCCCATGGGGGTGAAGCTCGCCGTGGTTCATCTCCACCGGGGCAAGCCCGGTGGCCCGGGGGACGCTCGTCGCTTGAGCAAGCACAGCGAAAAACCGCATTGTGGTAACGTTACCATTTTGCTCGGTGAGGCGCTTCCACCGGGCTTGCCCCGGTGGGGGGGAGACTTGAAGTCCAGAGCCCGCTTCCCCATTGGGATGCCCCCATCCTGCTTGCCAGGATGGAGCAAGGATTGAGTCCGAAGCGGGCCGCAGTCTACGGGCTCTTGCCGCAACTCAATCATTTCCCCACCGGGGCAAGCCCGGTGGCCCGGGGGACGCTCGTCGCTTGAGCAAGCACAGC
>DAIRSW010000205.1:0-757 GCA_036804205.1 Verrucomicrobiia bacterium
GGGATAGACTTGAAATCCAGAACCCGGTCTCCCCATGAGGATGCCCCCATCCTGCTCGTCAGGATGGAGCAAGGATTGAACAACCACGCCGAAGTCTATTTTCGTTGAGCTTGCAAGGGAGGGCGAAGCTGTCTGAGCCAAAAACCTTCGGCGCGGTGGCACGGCCAAAAGTCCCCCTCAACCTCGGCAGCTCTTGAGCAAATCTTCCCAAGAGCAACCTAGGCCTTTGCGCAGACGCTCGGCCATCAGCAAGGTCGGGCAATACTTGCCTGCCTCCAGATCTTGCAAGTATCGCGTGGAGATCTGAGACGTTTCTGCCAAAGCCTCTTGAGTCAGGCTTTTTTTGTGGCGAAGACGCGCAATGTTTTTTCCGAGCTGGACATTAAATGGCGGCTTGGGTTCAGGCGACACAAAAAAGCTTGGGTCTCAATTCCAAAATTGAACACACGGTATGCTGCGTGTTTTTCCTGGCTTTACCACCTTTCTGGTGCCATACATCCTCGCAACCCCACCCAATCGAACCCAACGACCGAATCCGCTCGGCAAATATTTTTCATTTTAAGCTTGCCCTCACCCCCTTGAATTTTGTAAAACCATTTTATCCATGAAGTTTATTCTACTCACTCTTCTCGCGTTCTTGATGCTTGGCATTTTCCCGGGCTCAGCTCAGCGCTCCCAAGAACCTTCAGACTTGAGCTTCACCCGAGACGATGCCGCTCGGGTGGTGGAGCAAGAATTTCTCACTCGCCAAGCTTTT
>DAIRSW010000205.1:767-3147 GCA_036804205.1 Verrucomicrobiia bacterium
CATCAACGTTCCAGCCCTTAAAGAATGGGAAGTGCAAACCGCGAATGGCAGCATGATTTTCCGTCGTATTTGGCCACCTCACCTTCAAAACCCGGGAGGGCAAGCTTCGGGAGAACAAGACCCGGGAGGGCGAGGCTCCGACCGAGCCAATCCACCCACGCCCGAACACGAGGACCCCACTCTGATCGAACTGCGCTCGGCCCAATTCAATTTCGCCACCGCTTACAAGGATGGGTTAAGCGAGGTTCTCTGGCAGGATGAACATGGCTCGCACTATACCATCCTCAGCAATATTGACTTTCGTTGGTTGCAACCTTTGACGGAATTTACGGATCCTGAAGATCCCGCAAGCACTTGGTTGTTTTTTACGCCGATCATGGAGGTCGACGTACCAAGCAGCGAATCTTTTCCCGAGCTTAAAGCTGAGCTTGAACAACTCTTGCAAGACTCAAGGCCGGACTACCTGCTTTTAATGGCGCAGGACCAGAAAACCGAGCCGCCCGTCGAACTCCTTACACAACTCGACACCCTGCATCGTTACGTCGCCGAGCATCACGCCCAACTGGCGGCTGACCACCAACGCCAGCGGCTGCTCCAAGAAGCTCGGCAGGCCCAGCAAAGCTTGGTGGATCTCGAAAAACCGCGCGACACCATCATCAACTTTTGGCGCGTGCAATAAGCTCTCGAAACCCAGGCAACACAACAAGCGCCGACCGTTCTATCCATTCCAGCCACCCAACACTTTGATGAAACCACTTGTTCTCGCCTTCCTAAGCATCGCCCTGCTTTTTCAGTCCGCTCGTGCGCAGCAGCAGCAGCAGCACGGCTTTCACATCACGCAAGAGGACGACACCATTCAGCTGCGGTGGGATGGGCAAACGCCGTTCTACTACTTCATCCAGTATTCCGGAGACCTGTTTAGCTGGACCTTTGTGCCCTCGGTTGAGATTGGCAATAACACTCCGATCGCACTGGCCTTCGACATGAACGCTGACCGCGGGTTTTGGCGCATGTTTGGCGAGACGGACCCAAACGCACCACTCTTAGCAGCCGATTACAACGGGATCGGCCTTTCCGCCTGGCAGCAGTTGCAGCTGGGCTTTAACCCCTTTGACTGGGTGGATAGCAATAGCAACGGCATGCACGATGCCTGGGAGCTTTTTCACTTTCAAGAACTCGGCGTGGATCCGAACGACGACGAAGATGCGGATGGCCAAACCAACCTCCAAGAATTTTTGAGCGGCAACAACCCGCTGCATCCTGATCACCCGGCCGTCGGCCTCGCCCTCCACACTCCACTGCGATGAAAGCGTATCCCATTTTATTCATTCTGGTTGTTGGACTAGCAACCTTACCCAGCCTCCCGGCCCAGCCCACGGCTGACCTTGAGGAGATGTATAATCTCGACGAGATCCGCGCCTTAGAAGTTACCCCCGACGGTGAAGACTCGGTGACATTACGGCGTATTGATGGCTCGACCGAGGAATCCTGCCCCCTCACCCTCATCATCGAAATCGAAGGCGAGGTGGAGGCGAACGGTAATACCTCAGGCTATTTCGACGAAGTCTCGCTTGAAGCCGCTTCGACCACAGAAATCGCTTTCGCTGGTGACACTGGCCCTGGGTTTGATGAGAACGGCGATCCCCTGCCTTTTGAAGGGAAAGAAAAATCCGCCAGCATTCAAGTTGAGGTCACCGTTGGCGACACCATCACTCTGCGCTATGAAACGCGGAACTCCTACTGGAACGAAGGTTGGGGAGCCAAAGTGGTCTCGGTTGAAGTTGTACCGCCAGAGTGCACCCAGCAAAGTTGCTCCAACGGCGACGGTTCACCCGGCAGTGGGGAGCCCTACTCCAAACGGCCTGGCAGCTCTTACAGTTTTGAGCAAAGTCCTATGGGCGACCCCTCATATGGGGGCTTAGAAACGGACTTCAAACGCAGCCCCGAGCTCATGGGCTCTCCGGCCAGTCTTAAGCTCGTTTCTGCTGCCTACGGATACACCAAAGCGGAAGAAGCCCTCGCCGACGGGCAAATGCCGGCCATGCTCGCTCTGAATACCGCTGGGCAGCTTTACCACGATGGTGATGTGATTCGGCAAGTGATCACCGCCAGCACCTTTGTCGATATTGTTCCCGACGCCTCCGGTCAAGCTTATGAAATCCGCTACTACCACGGCGCAGACCGTGGTGCACTGCTGCCCAGTGGCCTTTACTCGGTCGAAAGTGGTGCCAACGCCCACCGCACCTGGCGCATCGAAGTCACCCCTGGCACAGACCCTGAGCTGCCCGAGATAGTGCGCTTTATTGAAACATCCGGCGGCGTCACCCGCACCACCGAATACCTTAATGAAGGTGGCCCAGACGACTGGACCGTGATCCGT
>DAIRSW010000206.1:0-3041 GCA_036804205.1 Verrucomicrobiia bacterium
GCCGCATGCAGTTGAGCCAAATGCCCCGAGGTGCGTGATTGGGTCATGCCGAGAATCGCTTGGATCTCTGCGACACTCAATTCGTGCTTATGCAAAAGGAGCATCAACCTCAAGCGTGTCGGGTCGGAGAGGGTCTTTAAAGAATTGACTATTGACAAGCTCATGATGTGTTTTATCTAGACATATCATCGTATCAAGATGTTTCGATGTGTTTCTTCTCCTTCCGCTCCCCATCCCCAGGCTTGGGGTGCTGATTTTCCTCTAATTTATGGCTCGTTCTTTTCTTTTTTCATCTGAATCCGTTGGTGAAGGGCATCCTGATAAGGTTGCTGACACCATCTCTGACGCGGTGCTTGACGCCTGCCTCAAGCAAGATCCACACAGTCGGGTGGCTTGTGAAACTTTTGTAAAAAATAACGTCGTGGTGGTCGGCGGAGAGATCACCACCCAAAGTCAGTTCGACGTGAATACCGTCATTCGTGAAGCAATTCGTGAGATTGGTTACACCCATCCTGATGATCTCTTTCATGCCGACCAAGTTTTCATCAACAATTACCTCACCAAACAAAGCCCTGACATCGCTCAGGGTGTGGACGCTCGCTCTGCGGAAGGGAAAGACACCGAGGAACAAGGGGCTGGCGATCAAGGTCTCATGTTTGGTTACGCCTGCACCGAGACCCCGGAGCTTATGCCTGCGCCGATCATGTTTTCGCATCGACTAGGTCAGGCTCTGACCAAAGCACGCAAATCCCAAAAAGTCGCCTGGCTTCGGCCCGACGCCAAAACGCAAGTCACCGCTCGCTACGAAAACGATCAATTACATAGCCTCCCCAGCGTAGTGATCTCCACGCAACACACTGAAGAAGTGAAACACGCCGAGGTGCGCGAGTTCATTATTGAAGAAATCATCAAACCCACCCTGCCTGCAAACTTGCTCGAAGGCACAAATTTTCTCATCAATCCCACTGGACGTTTTGTCATCGGCGGCCCCACCGGCGATAGTGGTCTTACTGGACGGAAAATCATCGTCGACACCTACGGCGGCATGGGCCGGCACGGAGGCGGTGCTTTCAGCGGCAAAGATCCTTCCAAGGTCGACCGCTCAGCAGCTTACATGGCCCGGTATGTAGCCAAAAACGTGGTCGCCGCAGGCTTAGCCACCCGCTGTGAAGTGCAACTCGCCTACGCCATCGGTTACCCGGAACCCATCAGCGTGCTCGTCAACACGTTCGGCACCAGCACGGTTGCCGAAGAAAAGATCGAAGCGGCCATTCAGCATGTCTTCGGATTAAAACCGGCTCAGATCATTGCCCAGCTCAAACTTTTGCGGCCTATCTATTCCGCCACCACCAACTACGGACACTTCGGTAAAGTTGATCAACCAGACAGTATCACCTGGGAAAACACCGACCAAGCGGAAGCCTTAAAGGTCGCCGTCGCGTAACTCACTCTGCCCCACCATTCTAAGGCACCCTATCCACCAACATTTTACCAGGCCGTTCGCACAACCAACCCTAACCCTCAAAATATTATGAGCACTACCACTGAAACCAAACAAGACTTCAAAGTCGCCGACCTAAGCCTCGCCGAGTTTGGACGTAAAGAAATCGAAATCGCCGAAACCGAAATGCCGGGCCTCATGGCCTTGCGCGAAGAATACGGCACCAAAAAACCACTCGCCGGAGCCCGCATCTCCGGTTGCTTGCACATGACCGTGCAAACCGCAGTCCTTATCGAAACCCTCATCGAGCTTGGAGCCTCGGTCCGTTGGTCAAGCTGCAACATCTTCTCCACCCAAGATCACGCGGCAGCGGCTCTTGCTGCCAACGGCATCCCTGTCTTTGCCTGGAAAGGCGAGACCGAAGCCGAATACGACTGGTGCATTGAGCAAACCATCTACTGGCCGGACGGATCGCCACTTAACATCATTCTTGATGATGGCGGCGACCTTACCCAGGTCATCCACAGCAAATACCCGCAGCTCTTAGGCGGTATTCGTGGCATCAGTGAAGAAACCACCACCGGCGTGCATCGTCTTTATCAAATGGAAAAGAACGGTAGCCTCGGTTGCCCGGCCATCAATGTCAATGACGCCTGCACCAAAGCAAAATTCGACAACCTCTACGGCTGCCGTGAGTCCCTCCTCGACGGAGTCAAACGCGCTACCGACGTGATGATCGCCGGAAAGATCGCGGTGGTCTGCGGCTACGGCGACGTGGGCAAAGGCTGCGCACATTCCCTAAGTGCCCAAGGTGCTCGGGTCATCATCACGGAGATTGATCCCATCTGCGCGCTGCAAGCAGCCATGGAAGGCTACCAAGTCACCACCCTCGAAGACGTGGTGGACATCGCCGACATCTTCATTACCACCACTGGTTGCCGGGACATCATTCGTCGCGAACACCTTGACCGGATGAAAAACCAAGCCATCGTGGGCAACATTGGACACTTTGATCTGGAGATCGACGTGGCCAGTGTCTTCAACGATCCTCAAATCAAACGCATCAACATCAAGCCTCAGGTTGACCAAGTCGAATGGCCGGACGGTCGTCGGGTCACTATCCTAGCGGAAGGCCGACTGTTGAACCTCGGTTGTGCGACCGGCCATCCGTCCTTCGTCATGAGCGCTTCCTTCACCAACCAAGTGTTGGCGCAGATCGAACTCTGGCTCAACCACGAAAACTATGAGCGCAAAGTGTATGTGCTGCCAAAGTCTTTGGATGAAAAAGTTGCTCGCCTGCATCTTGCAAAGCTTGGCGTCAAACTGACCGAGCTTAACAAAACTCAAGCAGACTACCTGGGTTTACCGGTTGAAGGCCCTTACAAGCCGGATCATTACCGATACTAAGCCTGACCCAAGCCTGACCCCTTGGCAAAAGCAGGCCGCTCTGAAGAATTCGGAGCGGCCTTTTTTGCCCAGCGGTCCACGAACAAATCACCATCAGACTTTGTGATTGCAGAGGCGCCTGATCGCCAATGTAAAAAACGGCTCCTCGCTATTGCATGTGGGTGAATGTAAGGATAACAGACTCGCGCAGAGA
>DAIRSW010000207.1:0-3030 GCA_036804205.1 Verrucomicrobiia bacterium
GCTGAGTATTTCGCTGGAAGGAAGTGTAGGATAAAGAAAAGCTGCTATGCAGAGAATGATTGTCAGAAATTTTGGTCCTATCCGCGAGGCGGAGATAGAGCTTGACAGGCTAACCATCCTGATCGGCCCCAACGGCAGTGGCAAAACCCTGCTGGCCAAACTGGCATTCTTTTTCAATTTGTTTCCCGACTGGATTTATGAGCAGTGGGTGCGGCCTATGCGCAGCTCACATGTGGAGGAACCTCAACAACGTCTGCAACACACTGTCGTTGCAGATCTGCTTCAGAAAGGAATCCCTACCTTATTTCGCAGTTATTTTGGTAGTAAAGAATACCTCACCCAGGAAACCACCATTGAGTTTGTCTGGGATAGTGGAGTGGCTGTTAAGATGGTGGTGAAAGATGGTCTTTTCCTTGTTCAGATTGTTGGCTCAGAGGTTTTGAAAAATGCGCTTGAAAAGATTTGGGAGGATGTTTCAAAACTTCCTGATTTTATTCTTGAAAAAAATGTCGCTAAAGAGAAAGTGGTCCAACAACAGCTTTTTGACCTTTTTTATCACTCCTCCAAGCGTCAATTTGTGCGGTATTTACCTGAAATCAGAGCAGCTTACTGGAATCTGATGAACAAATACTTGCGCGATTCGGCTGAAACAGTTTGGCTGAATGAAATTGGAGAAGATCGCGAAGGGAATACCGAAGATGTTTTGTTGACCCGATACCTTATTCAACGGCGTCGCGCATCCATTCAATTCAGACAAAGCTTTGAAGATCGGGAGCTAAAGCTGCAACAAGATGTTGCTCTGGGTATCAGACTTCAGCAAGAAGTAGATGTCCTAATCAAGTTGGAACAGGCATTTCAACACCTGTCGGGTGGAAAGCTAGTCGTTGATCCTTACGGAAACGAAGAGCTTGTTCTTGACTCCGGCCTTCGTCTTCCTATGAAACAAACCAGTTCCGGACAAAGAGACATTTCCGGCTTGTTTCCTGTGCTGTATCATGACCTTTGGCTTGGCTCATCTGCCTTCTATGCCATTGAGGAGCCGGAAAGCCATTTGTATCCACTTACTCAGAAAGGCTTGGTGGAACTGCTGGCTATGTTTCTTAATGCCAGCGGCCCCGAGACGAGAATGGTGTTGACGACCCACAGCCCCTACGTGCTGACAAGCATTAACAATTTACTTTTTGCACATAAAGTGGGACAACAACCTGAGCTGAGCAATGAGGTTGATCAGGAACTATCTCGTGATTATTGGATGGATCCTGCAAAAATGACTGTTTACTATCTCGACCAAAGTGGAGCATTTTCGCTGATGACCGAAAACGGAGTCATCAATGCAGAGTCCATTGACTCGGTGTCCGATGAAATCGGGGATAAGTTTGATGCATTGATGGCGGTTTATAGAAAACGAGTGGTGCATGGAGGAGCTTAAGCAAAAAATTGAGGAAGCTTTTTCCCTGTCCGTAACAAATGGATGCATTCAAAATCCAGAAGGAAAAGACTTCACTCCTAATAGTTTCGGCATTCGCGACGATAGTCAACCTGGAGACTCAAAGGCAGCCTATTTGTGCAGCTATGATGACGGTCACCTTCGTATTCTCAATTCTCTTGGACGCAAACTGTATTTTTGGGCTATAGACTCTTGCACTTTTCAACCCAAAGATCCGAAAAGATGTGATGTTGCTCTTTGGAGCGATGACCAACTGGTTCTTGCTGAAATCAAAACTTCTGGAAAGCGCAAAAGGAAAGATTCTCGAACAACCGCCATCAACCAACTTAAATCATCCTTTGATTTGATCAATCGCATCCTAGATCCCAACATGACCAAACACGCCATCATCGTCTTTGTCGCAGCAAAGACTCACCCGGCCAGACTCATCAACCGAGCTGAAATCAGTATCCAATTCGAACAGGAATTTCAAGCTCAACTGCTCGAAGGCAACACCTTCACCTTCAACTAACGCTTAAATCAACAGCAACACATATGCTCACCATCTCCAACCTCCACGCCTCTGTTGAAGGCAAAGAAATCCTCCAGGGCCTCAGTCTGGAGATCAAGCCCGGCGAAGTTCACGCCATCATGGGGCCCAATGGCTCCGGTAAATCCACCCTCGCTTCGGTGCTGGCTGGCAAGGAAGACTATGAAATCACAAGTGGAGAAGTCCTCTTTCATGGGAAAAACCTGCTCGACCTCGACCCGGAAGAACGTGCTGGCGAAGGCCTTTTCCTCGCGTTTCAGTATCCTGTAGAGATTCCCGGGGTCAGCATGACCAACTTTATGCGCACCGCCGTGAACAGCGTGCGCGAATACCGTGGGCAAGAAACCCTGAGCGGCGGCGAATTCCTCAAGCTCATGCGCGAAAAGCAAGCTATCGTGGAGCTCGATGCCAATCTCACCAAGCGCTCCGTGAACGAAGGATTTTCGGGTGGCGAAAAAAAGCGTGCCGAGATCTTCCAAATGGCCATGCTCGAACCCACGCTCGCCATCCTCGACGAGACGGATTCTGGTCTTGACATCGACGCCCTGCGCATCGTGTCAGAAGCCGTGAACAAGCTCCGCAGTCCTGAACGCTCTTGGCTCGTGATCACGCACTATCAGCGCCTGCTCGACCACATCGTGCCAGACTTTGTGCATGTGCTCTACAAAGGCAGAATTGTCAAGTCTGGTGGTAAAGAACTCGCACTTGAATTGGAGGAGAAAGGCTACGATTGGATCAAAGAGGAGACTGCAACTATGTAAGAGGAAATCCATTCCCTCACTGCCAACAAGCAAGCGCTTCATGACCAAAAGCTATGAAACAACTTGATGGTAGTTTGTTATGTTCTACCCGGAGTAAATTATGACTCCAATCCCTCATTCGCCTCATTCATTGATCAATACTACCATGTCCCTCATCATAGACCATCAGGAAGACGCCTTTCTCAACGCACTGAAAGAGCATTCTACTGCTTCCGGCGAACTCCAGCAGCGTGCCCAACAAGCGCTGAAAGACCTGCCACTGCCTACCAAAAAGTGGGAAGACTGGAAGTACA
>DAIRSW010000208.1:0-3014 GCA_036804205.1 Verrucomicrobiia bacterium
GATCGCAAGGGATGTTTTTTCTGAGGCCATGGGCAATGGGATTGCTTTGGTTTTTATCGGGGAAGCTTTTTTGTTGGTAGCGTTTTTTGCCTTTCTCATAGCCAAAATGGGCTGGGAAAAACCCGGATGGAAATTTTTCGTGGCGATGTCCTTGCTAGGAAGTCTGGCCTTTAGCCTGCCTCTCCAACTTTATTTGATGTCGAGACCTCAGGCCGCTGAGTCTGGGGACGCAAAGGCCTGAGCGCACAGCTCCTTGCCGTCGATTTCAATTTCCCTTATGATACGAAAATCGCTTTCCGAAAAATCTTCACTTGAGGAGATTCGAGCGCGCTTTGACGCCGACGTGGAGAGATTTTCTAATCTCGAAACTGGGCAGGCTGCAACCATTGACGCCCCGCTGAGCATGGAGTTAATCACCCAAGCCGCAGTCGCCGCCACGCCGCGTATCGGCCGGGTCTTGGATATCGGCTGTGGCGCTGGCAATAACACCATCATGCTGGCTAGAAGCTATGGGAACTCTTTTGCATGTGATCTTTGTGATGTGAGCCGACCGATGCTGGACCGTGCTAACCAGCGTTTGTCGGAGGAGGTGCAGGGAGAGGTTCGCCTGTTTGAAGGCGACTTCCGTAGCATTGCGTTTGAGCCGCTCACTTATGATGTGATTATTGCGGCAGCCGTTTTGCATCATCTGCGTGATGACGCAGATTGGGAGGGGGCTTTTCGGAAGGTTTACGGGTTGTTGCGACCGGGCGGGAGTTTTTGGATTACCGATCTTGTGACACAAGAGAGCCCGGCCGTTCATGCATTGATGTGGCAGCGATACGGAGCCTATTTGGAAACGCTGGGCGGTATCGAGTATCGAGAGGAGGTTTTTCGTTACATTGATCAGGAAGATTCTCCGCGGTCTTTGACCTTCCAACTCGACCTGCTGCGGCGGGTGGGTTTTGACTCGGTCGAGGTGCTGCATAAAACCTCCTGCTTCGCTGCGTTTGGCGCGATCAAAGAGGATCCTCAGAAGATGGTTAAGCTCTAGAAGATTATTCGCAGCTCCGCTTGCGTCCAGGTTACGTCACCAAGACCGAGGGCTCCAACGTTTGCTAAGGCGAAGCTGCGGTTAAAAACTGCGGCTCTCGCAATGCTTTCGGGGGCGCTATGCCCTGAACACAGGTTAGAAACTGGCCCCGTAGACTAGCCATCACGCTAGGTTAGTTTACTGACCGAGAAACCAATTTATCCGGAGCGGTCTTTCGGAGAAGCGTGCGTGCGAGCTGAAATTTTAGCCATTTTTAAGGCATGTCACGAAATTGTAACATTGTGCTTAAATAGTTCGCGCTGTTCGACTTATATGTGTGAATAAACTTCTTGGCCCGGCAGGTCGGATCTTTTGAATTGTCGGCTGATCTGGGTGTGATAATCTCGCCTAAGATTTAGAGGTAGGAAATAATGAGTGATCACGCTGTAAGGGAAATAAATATAAGGGAGTCGGTAAGCGCTTATTTGGTGCGTCATATTGTGACTGGGCAGCAGTATGCTATGTCCTTTGTAGAGCTAAAGCATGCCACGAGATTCTTGATACGCGAATACTATGCGGACTACGAGGAGGCGCTGAACTCCCTTAAGGAGGGTTTCGAAATGAGTGTCGGCCAGTCAGCAGGGGCAGGTTTGCTTGAGCTTCTTGTTGATGGAGTCGCCGACCATTATGCGGAGAAAATCTTTGTTTCGCAGCACCATCATCAACAATATCGAATGTTCGCGCATACCATTATGAGTCACCCTCAGAACCTCGAGATCTTGCGCGGCGAGCTTGAACGGCGCTCGGTCCTTATGTTTACCGGCCACTACGGAGCGGTGGATTTTTTGCCATCGTTTCTTAGTATCCAGGGGCTTCCTACCAGCGTTTTGTTGCGCTTTAAGACGGAGCAGGCGCGGAGGGGTGCTTTTCATGCCCTGCATCAGGATGCTTCAGACTTAGACCTGGACCTTGTCGATTTGAGCGGCTTTATCGCTCCGGCCTTGCTTCGTCTCCGAAAGCAGGCTCGGATTTTAGTGACGGTCATGGATGCCTTTGATCACTGGAAAGCGGAGCGTGGTCGGTCAATATCACTCCTTGGGCGGGATATATTTTCCGATTCCACCCCCAAGCGTTTGGTGGAGCTTCTCAACAATCCGTTGATTTGCTTTGCCTATGTCCAAAGGCATGGAATTCATGGCTATGAATTTAAGCTTCACCGGGTTGAAGACGATGGCAGTTCACTAACTCAACAGCTCGTCCGGATCTGGCAGCAGCAGCTGCTTCGCGACCCTACCCAGTTTTATGCATGGGAAGAGCTCAAGAACCTACTTTCGAACACCTCAGCTTGTGAAGTCCAGCCGACCATGTCCTCTGGTTCCTGAGCTTTCGCAGGTGTCAGGGATTGCCTTTGATCTCGATGGTACACTTTACCCGGGTCGCCGGATTTATCTGGCGATGGCCTGCGGGCTGTTCCCATCGCTCCGGACCCTGCTCAAGTATCAGAAAGCTCGGCAATCCCTCAAGGGGCTTGATTTTGACTCGGAAGCGCATCTTCGTTCTTTGGTTGCCGAGATGATGGCCGGTGGAGAGGATTCAAAAGCTCAGACCTACGAAGCATGGATTTCCAAGAAATTTGAGCCGGCATTTCTTCGTTTCTTTGATGAGACTCCTTCGGCAAGGCCGGGTTTCGTGGAACTCATTCCCAGGCTGAGAGGAGCTGGGTATCGGCTGGCTGTGATTTCTGACTATCCATGGATCGACCGACGCCTGGTGGGTCTAGGTTTTCGACCGGAAGACTTTCATGCTCGCATTGACACTCCGAGTTTAGGGTTTTTGAAGCCCTCAGAGCAAGCCGGTCAATATCTTCAGGCTGCGCTGGGGATTCCACTGCAGAAAACTCTGATGATTGGGGATCGCGCCGATACGGATTTTGCCTTGGCCGAGCGCATGGGCATGCCGTTTCTTGGCATTAAGGATACTGGTTGGCTAAAAGGCGTGCCAT
>DAIRSW010000209.1:0-2671 GCA_036804205.1 Verrucomicrobiia bacterium
ACGAGCTTGATGCTCTTCTCGCCGAGGCGCTTGGATGGAAACTCACCGGCATGGCAGACTCCGGTCAGTATCCGGTGGTGGTTCGCACCGAGATCGATTATCGACGACCAGCCCGGTTGGGTGACACTTTAGTCGTGGATGGTTGGCTGGAGACAATTGAGTCAGCAAGGTTTTGGTGTGCTTTTACGGT
The DNA here is from genome assembly GCA_036804205.1 of Verrucomicrobiia bacterium. Lineage (GTDB taxonomy): Bacteria > Verrucomicrobiota > Verrucomicrobiia > Chthoniobacterales > CALDSX01 > DAIRSW01. The sequence goes on from DAIRSW010000209.1 coordinate 191, forward strand.
GAAACGTGGTGAGGCCGTCCTCGTTACCTGTCGGCAAATGCTGGCGGTGGTACAAATGCCTTGCGGACGCCCCATGCGTTTGCCAGGCGATTGGAAAGAGCGCTGGCCGCATTTATCCCAGTAACCGGATCTCAGGGAACGTGTTTAGGAAGCTTGCTCATGCTGCTCTCCTCGCATCCGGCTCTCAAAACGGGTGTAAGCACGAAAATAGGCCAAGCTCACGTCGTCAACCGGACCATTGCGCTGTTTCGCGACGATAAGCTCGTAGTCAGACACAACCTTGGGCTTGCCTTGCAGGGCAGTTTTGTCCTCTTCACTCAGGTTGGCATCTTTATTTTGAAGGAGCATAACCACATCGGCGTCCTGCTCGATGGATCCGGATTCGCGTAGATCGCTCAAACGTGGCTTGCCGCCCTCCCTGTTTTCTGGGTTACGGTTGAGCTGGGCTAACACCAGAATGGGGATGTTGAGCTCCTTGGCCAAAGCTTTGATACCGGCGGATACCTCGGCCACTTCGGATTGCCTGCCGTCCTGAGCCCTTTTGGAGTCGGAATAGACCAGCTGCAAGTAGTCGACCACAATGAGTTCAATTTTGTAACGTGATTTCATACGACGCGACCGGGCACGGAGATCAAGGATGCTGATGCGTCCGGAATCATCAATGTAAATAGGACTCTCCGAAAAATCTGAGGCGGCGTTGGTGAAATTTGGAAAGTCTTGAGCGCCGATTTGTCCGCTGCGGACTTTTTGCATGTCAACCCGTCCGTGTGAGCAGATCATGCGTTTGGACAACTCTTTGCTCGTCATTTCCAAGCTAAACACGGCGACCGGAAGTTTTTGGTGCAGAGCCACATGCTCGACTACGTTAAGAGCAAAGGAGGTTTTTCCCATACCCGGACGTGCGGCAAGAACTAACATTTCTCCGCCGTGCATGCCGGTGGTGAGCTTATCTAAATCGGCAAAACCAAAGGGGACTCCGCTGAGTTGGCCTTTGTTTTTGATGAGAGTTTCGACTTCGTCCACAACTTCCATGGCCAGGCGGGCCATGGGGATGACGGTGCCGACTGAGGTTTTTTGGGTGATCGCAAAGATCTCGCTTTCAACGGTGTCCAGAAGGCTGCTGACCCCTTCCTCGGCGAAGTAGGATCGACGTGAGCAGTCGTTACAGGTGGTGATCAGCCGGCGAAGGGTGGCTTTTTCCTGCACGATATCGAGGTAATAACTGGCTAGGTCCGCAGAATGGACGCTAGAGAGGATGTTGTGAAGGCCAAGAACCCCACCCACTTTGTCTAAGCTTTTTCTTTTGGTCAGTTGATCACTGAGAGTGACCCAGTCGATGGCAACTTTTTGGTCCCACATTTCGACCATGGTCTCATAAATAATTTGGTGTGCTGGGATGTAAAATGGACCCGGCTGGAGTCGCTCAATGCACTCGGGGAGCAGCGCGTTGGCGTCGAAGAGGATCGAGGATAGAAGAGCTTTCTCTGCATCAGCACTGTGGGGCATGGACTTTCCAGAACGGAAAGTAGGCTGGGCCGAATCTACGGATTCAGGGGGGCGGGAAGCGTGTGTGCTCGACGGTGGAGGAAGCTCCATACGGGGCGCGGGAGGGGTCTGGGCCGACTCGGTGGTCTCTGGACTAGAATCGGACGGTGACGGCTCAGGGAGATGCGGTTCGGGGGGCTGATCGTCAAAGTCGCCGTCGTTGTTTTTTGGGTGGAAAGGATCCAGATCGTCGTCATTCATAAAGCGCAAGCCCCACACAACCGTGGGGAGACCAGTCTACACGCGGGCCTCTGGCCTGCGAAGAAAAAGTGGGCTATGAAGCGAAAAAGTCCGCGATCGCGCGTGAATAGGTGGGCTTGACCAGGCTGGGGGACTGCTGGCGAGCGCGATAGCCCAAAAAACTAAACGAAGGCTTCAGACAAATAACTCCTGCCACCTGTTGTGCAGAGAGGATGCGCACTACTCAAATGCAGGGTCTGCGCCTCAACCCGTTCGTTTTATGACGGGGTGGACAAGGAATGAGGAAGCGCTCTTACTCCTCGGATTTACGACGAGGCTTTCTCTCTTTGCTCCCAGCTTCGTCCGCTTCGGCGGCGGGCTCCTCGGCGACGGCTGCTGCTTCGACGTTGACACGAAGCTGCGGCTTCACCTCAGGATGCAAAGTGATTTCGACAAAGTGTTCGCCTGAGTCTTTGATGGAACGGTCCAAACGAATTTTATGACGATCAATGATGAGTCCGCCGAGTTCGCCTTTCAATTTATCAGAGATGTCTTGAGCTGTGACAGAACCAAAAGCTTTGCCAGCTTGGCCGGTCTCCAAAGTAAACTTGAGGTTGAGCTTTGAAATTTTGCGGGCCAACTCTTCTGCTTCAGCGATTTCAGCGGCTTCGCGCTCGGCTCGTTTGGCTTTTAAATTATTGATTTGCCGGAGCGAGGTTGGTGACACCTCCAAAGCCATGCCGCGCGGAAGGAGAA
>DAIRSW010000209.1:2681-2992 GCA_036804205.1 Verrucomicrobiia bacterium
AAAAGTGCGAGCGTAGCCTGCACGAACAGTCACCACATCCGCTTCGGCACCGAGCCCGGGGATGTTGGATTTAAGAATAAGTTGCTTCGTTGCCATAAAAAGAAGATTACAGAAAAGGGTGAATCTGAAGAGCGTTGGGTCGAAATGAGGGCCTGATGCCAGGACTTGCTCCAACTGCGGAACGTTCCAGAAACGATTTAAAGGACCAATTGCTTAAGTGCAAAGCGGCCTCATGTCAAATACAAAGAACAAGACACTGGTTGCCCATGAGGCTCCTACAACTGCTCGATACAAGCCTGGAAAGCGAGCAA
>DAIRSW010000210.1:0-1804 GCA_036804205.1 Verrucomicrobiia bacterium
ATGTGACATTAGGTCGACTTGAAGACAACCAAGTGCAGATCGATCATCCCTCGGTCTCAAGTCACCACGCTGAATTTATTCTGCAGGGCAACGCCTATCTGCTTCGCGATCTGCAATCCACCAACGGCACCCGGGTGAACGGGGATCAGGTCTCCGAAGTCATCTTACGCGGTGGAGAAAGAATCCGTTTTGGAAAAGTTGAGGCTTTCTACTCCTCTGGCGAAGGTAATGAAGATCTCAAGCCTTTGCCCGAACAAAAGTCGACTTCCGTCGAAATTGGTTCAGGCAGCGGTCGACCCGATGACTTTAAGAGCACCTCGCCATTTCAGAGGCGACATAAGAAAAAAGATCCACTCGATATCGTGGTCATCGCTGCCGCCCTCATTGCCGCCGCAGCCTTGGCCGTGGTGGTTCTCAATATTTTAACGCTCGCTCCTCCGCCCCCGATCAACTAAGGATTGGGAATGGGCGCTGATCTGTCTGCTCGACCCTCGTTATGTGGGCTTGACTTAGAGCAGCTGCAAACCTTGGTTGCCGAGCTGGGCGAACCTCTGTTTCGAGCCAAACAACTAGCCCATTGGTTGTATCAGAAACGTTCGCATAACTATGAGGAGCTTAAGAATCTCCCGGCCACGTTTCGAGCGGCCTTGGGTGAACGTTTTACAGTCCGGTCCTTGTCGGTGGTGCGTCATCAGGGTAGCGCGGACACCACTCAGAAGTTTCTTCTCCGCTTAGCCGACGGACGCCTGATTGAGTCGGTGCTTATTCCCGCCAGCCCCGCTCTTTATGGGGAACGCTCAGACCGGTTGACCTTATGCATTTCAACTCAGGTCGGCTGCGCGTACGGTTGCAAATTCTGTGCATCGGGACTCAAAGGGTGGACTCGTGACCTGCAAGCTTCCGAGATCGTGGAGCAAATTCTTTTGGTGGAGGAGGTGAGTCAATCCAAGGTATCGAACCTCGTTTTTATGGGAATGGGCGAGCCGCTGGCTAACTACGAGAATTGGCTTCATGCGGTCAAAATCCTGAATGCCTCCTGGGGATTAAAGATGGGTGCTAGAAAAATGACCGTGTCCACCAGCGGCTTGGCTCCTCGCATCAAAGACTTGGCCGACCAAGCCCTGCCGATCCGTCTGGCGGTCTCCTTGCATGGTGCTCGGGATCACATTCGAGAAAAAATTATGCCCATCAATCGACGCTATAATTTAGCAACCCTGCTTGAGGCATGCGTCTATTTTCGCCAGAAAACCAAACAGCGCATCACCTTTGAATACATTTTGATCGATCAGGTCAATGATGATCTGGAAGACGCAGAGGCGCTGAGCCTGGTAGCGCAACAAGTGAGCGCATTGGTCAATCTGATTCCCTACAACACCGTGACCGGGCTCTCTTGGAAGCGGCCATCTCAAAACCGGCAGGAGACCTTTTTTCGAGTTCTTAAAAAACACGGAGTCAGCGCGACCTTACGCCGTGAGAAAGGCCACGACATCGATGCGGCCTGCGGCCAACTCCGGCTTCAAGCGGAGGAAGAGCTGAATCTAGTTTCTTAAGGTGCGGCCTTCACCGCAGGATCGAAGAATGAAAACCGAAGGCTTTTTTGATATTAGCCGTTAGTAAGGGCGTTTCAGCGCCTGCCACCACCGGAAATGACGACCAACAGGGTTCATCCCGAAGGGATGACAGCCTCCCCCCGCCTCCTCGCATTAAAATCCAGGTGTGTTGAATCGTAATCCATCAAAGCCACATGGCGATGCTGGCTGGCATCCCTACGGGATGCGATTTCTTCTTGCCGGGCGACCGGTGG
>DAIRSW010000210.1:1814-2966 GCA_036804205.1 Verrucomicrobiia bacterium
CCCTTACCACCGGCTAATGGCTGGCAAGCCTCCGGCTTGAACCGTCAACAACGCATGCAAAGCAAGTAACGATGATCTGGCGCGACCAATACGTGGGTCTGTTGTATCTTGAAACCCGCTGACTTTAAAGAAAGATGTCGAGCAAACGCTCTCAAGAGCCGACATTCCACTGTTTGCTCCCAATATGAGGCTCTTTAGGACCCCGGTCTTTCAGGCCTGATACATGTGCCCTGAGTCCCCCATGGGCTGCAAGTGCACGGTCCGGAGAATCAAAGCCGGAGGCTTTTCAGCCATTAGCCGGTGGTAAGGGCGTTTCGGCTCCCGGCACCACCGGAAACAACGACCAACAGGGCTCATCCCGAAGGGATGACAGCAGCCACAAGGCTCCCGGCACCATGGGCCAAAATCGCAGGGTTCGAAGAACCTAAGCCGGAGGCTTTTCAGCCATTAGCCGGTGGTAAGAGCGTTTCAGCGCTCGCCACCACCGGAAATGACGACCAACAGGGCTCATCCCGAAGGGGTGACAGGAGCATGGTCAGCGCTGGGCAGAAGGAAAAGATTTTATCGAGGTGAGCTTGCAGTCGCCCACGGGTGTGGCCTAAGCTTGGCAGATGCGGAAAGCGCACATCACACGCAACACAGCCGAGACCAAAATCAAATTGGAACTCAATCTCGATGGAGAAGGATCAGGAAAAATCTCGACCGGGATTGGTTTTTTTGATCACATGCTGACGCTTTGGACTCACCATGGAAAGTTTGATCTGACTGTGGAGGCACAGGGCGATCTGCACGTGGACTCGCACCACACCGTCGAGGATGTTGGCATCGCTCTTGGGCAAGCTTTTTCCGAAGCGCTCGGCGACAAAGCCGGCATTGCACGCTATGCCCAGGTTTATTTGCCAATGGACGAGGCCTTGGCCCGGTTAGTCGTGGACATCAGCGGACGTCCCTACCTCGCCACAGATCTGCCCGAGCAAAACCTGGACGCTGCGCCGAACTTTCCGTTCTCATTACTCGAAGAATTCCTTCGAGCCTTTGTCAATCAGGCTCGAGTGACCCTGCACGTGGCTCTTCTGAGCGGTCGCGATCGGCATCACCAGTTCGAAGCGGTGTTCAAAGGATTCGGACGTGTTCTCGATCAAGCCACCCAAG
>DAIRSW010000211.1:0-2910 GCA_036804205.1 Verrucomicrobiia bacterium
TGTTGTGGTTATCATCGGACCTAACCGCTGTGTCGTGAAAAAGAATCACCCCGCCTTCCCGGACTTTGGGAAGCCAGGTGTCAAAATCTTGCCGGACGGCCTCGTATGTATGAAAGCCATCAATGTGAAGCAGGTCTATGGTCCTCTCGGAAAACTGACTGACCGCTGCGGAGAACTCACTTCGGATCAGGTAGGCGATATCGGCGTAATTGGCCTCGACGTAGCGCAGGACCTCGAAAAACTGCACATCTCCCTCCACTTTTCCCGTTTGCCCGTCACCCTGCCAGTGGTCGACGGCATAGCACAAAGTGCCAAGCGAGCGCTCCTGGACAGCTTGGCAGAAGGTGAAAAATGAGTCTCCTTTCCAAGTTCCCAGTTCGACTAGTAGCTTGCCGCTCACGCGGGTTGCAAGGTCGTAGGCGAAAGGCAAGTGAGCAGTCCATGCGGATCCTCCCGAGATAAACTTAGGAGAAAAGGAATAATGAGGTTGCAGGCTCGGAGCGAGCTTTTGACCGGTGTCCGGGTTAGATGGTTTTTCCACTATATTGATTGGGTTAGGGTTTCACGCGGAGCTTATGCAACGCCCGAGTAACCCAGGTTTGACTGTTCCAGTGTGCTATGGCTTTCCTCAGGGCGGAGGTCCGCTTTTGTTCCTTCTCCAGCTGAGTCTTCAAGGTGGCGATGGTCTTGCTTAGTAGACGGGTCTTCTGGTCAACATCTGTTGGTTCTCCGGAAACCATTTTTACAAGCTCAGCCCTAACCGGCATTGTGCTTGATGTTGAGGTGCGACTTAACACCGCATAAAACTCGCAGCCGCTTGGCTCAGGGAAGCTGTGCTCATGCAAATCAATAAAGCCCAGCTGAAGTAAGTCTAGCAAAATGAGGCGAAAGGTTGCAGGCGTGAAACACCAGCTGTGGCAATCCGTGTATTGAGTTTCCTCAAGCGCCGTTCGGTAGATTTCGGAAGCTTGCTCATAAGAATGAACGCAGATGGGAGTGCCCTCGTACTCCGGGCCCCAAGCGCCGAGTCCGTGGAGTTTCGCAAAATTGATGCAGTGCTCAGTAATCGTTCCGGGCGAATGTCTGGAAAGATTGAGCAGGTGGGCATCTATCACTTTTCCGAGTCCTGAAACCAGGCGGTAGTAGTCGAAGCAGTAGCGCTTGTCGGGAACTGCCAGCACCAGTAAACCATCGTCAGCGAGCACTTCGGAGCAATTCTTAAAAAATGCTATCAAATCCGGCACGTGTTCAATCACATGACTGGCAATGACCCATTGATATCCTCCCGGCCTGCCGGTCAGATCTTTATAGGGTTCGCCGGCCCACAAAAAATCGACGTCTTCAATTCTCTGCAGGTCAACGTCGTGACCGGTATACTTGGAAATGAGAGCCTCCTTACTACAATGGTCGATGATGTGGACATTGTAACCGTCGGCCTTTGGGGCAATCGGAGCATGACTGGGACCGATCTCGAGCCCCAATCTGTCTTTGGACAGAAAAGTTCTTAGTAGCTTGACCCTCGGCGAAATCTCGGTGCTTGGTTGATCAATCACATCCGATCATAGCCCGTGCTGAGCCGGAATCAAGCTGATTGGGCGCTAGCCCGCTTTAATAGCATCCGGAAGTGCCCTTCAGGGCTTGGCTAGACCCAACTTGTCGAGTTTAGGAAGCGCGTGAGCTCTCACGTACGGGTGTCCTAAGTTGCGGCGCACAAAGTTTTGGTGGTAGTCTTCGGCAACAAAAAACTCGGTAGCATCCTCAATGGGTGTGATGACCGGTCGATCAAATTTGCCCGAAAGCTCAAGCTGACGTTTGGATTCCTCTGCTTGCTGGCGCTGCTCTTGGTCGAGCGCAAATATGGCCGGACGGTAAGCAGGACCAAAATCCGGATGCACCCCGCTCTGATCGGTTGGGTCGTGGATCTGCCAGAAGTAGTCGAGCAAAGTTTTGTAGCTGACCTGAGTAGGATCAAAAGTGACCTCCACCGCTTCTAGGTGATCACTTTGGTTGCGGCTGACTTTTTCATACGTTGGTTCTGGGTCCGTCCCGCCTGTGTACCCGGAGGTGGCTTCTTGAACGCCAGGAATGGCTTCGTAGACAGCTTCCACACACCAGAAGCAGCCTGCTGCAAAAATGGCCCGCCTAGCTGGCTCCTCCGAGGAAGACCAGACTCCAGACATGGTGAGTGCGAAGAGCAGAACAAAAGCCGCTAACATGGTGGCGGGAAGAAATCGCTTATTCATGATCAAACAAGTGAGAGTACTCTTCGAGGCCCTGAGACTCAAGCTGGTCTTTAGGAACGAATTTTAGTGAAGCCGAGTTCATGCAGTAGCGCAGACCCGTCGGAGCTGGGCCGTCCGGGAAGATGTGACCTAGATGCGAGTTGCCAGGCACGGAGCGAGCTTCAACGCGGGTCATGCCGTGCGAACGATCTTCTACTTCAGTCACGACCTCGGGTTTCAGTGGTTTGGTGAAGCTTGGCCATCCCGTGCCGGAGTCATATTTGTCTTTGGACGAGAATAACGGCACGCCGCTGATGATACAGAGATAGAGACCATCTTCTTTATTATCCCAATATTCGTTGCGGAAGGCTGGCTCGGTGCCGTCTTCCATGGTGACTTTCCACTGGAGTGGGGTTAGGCGTTCGCGGAGTTCGCTCATATTTGCACTTTGGTTTTCAGATTGAATGCTAGTGGTTAAAATAATGCCAACCACAAGGAGAGTGAATATTGGGAAGATAAGTTTCATAAGGCATGAACCAAGGATGCAGTCAGTAAGAGTGACGTTTGCAGGAGCACAGCAGATGCGCCTTAAGTCACTTAATGAGAGCAATGGAAGAAAGTTTTTGTTCCAAGTTTTTTTGGCTCCTCGCTGATTTCAGTGGGTGGTTGTCCCGCAGAGGCGCTGAGG
>DAIRSW010000212.1:0-2905 GCA_036804205.1 Verrucomicrobiia bacterium
CCCTACTCGTGAGAGCCTGCACCCGAAGAAGCCTGCGTGGCGCTTCCACCGGACCAGCTGGCAAATCAAAAATCAGCAATCGAAAGTCCTCAATTGTCAATCAAAATAGCCCGCACGGGGCTTCCACCGGGCTCGTCTCAGTGACGCAAAACTTGAAGTCCAGATTCCAGTCTCTCATTTGGGTGGCCCCATCCTGCTTGCCAGGATTGAGCTGTGATTGAGTGTGAACTGCACAGAATCTCGGGCAGTGCATCAGCCTATCTCGCAGCAGAATATTTCCGCGAAGATTAAAAAAAACTGTGTTGCCATGGAAAATAAGCTTCCCTCCGCGCTCTGCATAGTTCACAATTGAGAAAATCCGTATGATATTTGACTTTGAGCTCCCTAGCTGGTTTCGGTATCCCGCTGTCTTTATAGGCGTTTTTGGGGCCGTGCTGATTTGGCATGCTTTCGTGAATAAGCTCGGAGTCATGCAATACCTTATGGGCCTGGTAGCCCTTGCCTTGGGGGGCGTTTTGCTGGCACATACCGAATACCAACCTCGACAGAGCTTTATATCAGCATTCCTTGAAGGATTCAACGAAGAGGCACAGCGCGTGGAAGAAGAGCCGGTCGCTCCGGTCATTGATCATCACGCCAACTGGCAGATCGAAATCGCGCGGCTAGACGAACAAATCACTGCGCACCAGGAAAAACTTCAAAAGACTGCAGAAAGTCTTCGCACCGACTACGATCAAGTTCGTTTGTTATATCTCGAAGTTGGGGCGTCCGCCGAGGCGGACCAGGCATACAGAGTTGCAAACGCGCGTTACTCCTCTGTTTACGCGCAGTTTGAGGCCGATCAAAAAGCCCTCGTCGAGCTTGGGCAACGCCGTCAGCATCTTGCCGCACACCCCCCGGCCCCTGCCGCACCACTTCTTGTCAGCTCCACCTCTGAGGTTGCGCCCCCCGAACGAGCCGAAGTAAATCTGGCTGCTGCAAAACAGCGTGTGGTCATGTATTCCACCAGCTGGAGCGAACCTTGCGAAGTGGCGGGACTCAGACTTGGCCGAGAAGGAATCCCGTTTGAAACACGACTTATCGACGAATCAACAAGCGCCCGAGCTGAGTTCGATGCCTTGGGAGGCAAAGCGGTGCCATTTTTTGTGGTTGATGGGCAACGAGTCTCTCAAGGCCTCGACATCAGCCTCCTACGCGAGGCTCTGAAAGACGAGTAGGATGCGAGAGTGACTTAAGTCGCAGCACCGTGTGCTAAGCCCAAATGGGATCGTTAAGCCGCTGTTTTTGGTTTGATTTGGCAGCTCTCATCTCCGAGCCCGAGAAACGCGAAACACTCTCGACAAAGGACACTCCCAAGAACCTTCCTCAGGCATCAACGAGATTCGTTTACCGACCTTCTTGAGGTAAACTTGGTTTCCAGTGAACCGGTAGTCTTTCGGCAGTCGGACGGCTTGGCTCCCTCAATTTTTGAAAAGCTTTGCAGAATACCCAAATTTAGAAAAAACCTTTATCCTCGGTTTCCACTGTCAATCAAAGTTCAAGGAGTCGCCTACAAGGGATCAACGCGATCCGTTAAAAGCAAGATCTCAGTTTTATGATATCGAGTATGAGCAGACATTAAACTGCCTTCTGCGCGAACCTTCAAATTCATAAGCCCAGCCGCACGCTCCCATTCTTTTTCGGATAAGCCTGCTAACTGAAGCTCGTTCGTCGATACCGTTTCACCATACTCATTGGTCATGCGTAAAGGTTCTGGAGTGACAATGACGATCCAACTCGAATGCTCGTCCTCTCGCGCTTGGAGTATTCCAGTCACGGTGCTTTGAGGTAGCTGCTCAGCAAAACATTCTGTCGCTCCACAGAGGAGCAGGCTTATGCTCAGCCATAAAATTTTGTACGTATTCATAGAACAACCTTCTGCATATTACTCGGCGGTGTCTAAACCTATTTGTAAACCTCACGTAAAAACCTAGAGCAAAGAATCTCCCTGGCCATTTTTCTCGGCCTCGGATACTTTCTCCAGTCCATAGAGCGATCGGATTTTGTCTTCTTCCATGAGTCCTCGAATCCAATCGAGATACTCTGGTTTCTTTGGGGAGTCATTCCAGAATCCGTTTCCGGTCGCTCCTCGAGCGAATGCCTTGGAGTGGCATTCATAAAGAGCCTTGAGCGCCGGGGGGGTCGTTTCAACCAGGGAAAGATAATTTGCCCATTGCGGCACGAAATGCGAGCAACAGCAAAGCCATGAGTTTATAGCGAGCCCATCAACTTCCTCAGCTGAGACTAAATCGTGCATGACGACATCAAAGAACTGAACAATTAACGCTTGCTGTGCTGGGGTGAAGGCGTCCCATGAAAAGGTGCCAACAGCCCGGCCAACCACTTCAGGATCCGGCCACCAACTGCATTCCGACACAAGATTCTCGAGGATCCGCGGAAGGAAATAGCGAAAATCCTTTTCGGATCCTACCGTGAGGAAAACAGAGGATGCATACCCGCTCAGCTCTCGGGGAGTTATCTGTCTCAGACTTTTTGACAACAGGATGCCGATCTCGTCCTCACTCAGGCAACATGGACAAGCCTCAATACGGGTCGGCTCCTTAACGTCAGCGAATCCCGTGTAGAGATTTTGGATAGCATTCTGAAGCTGTGGACTCATGACAATTTCACACTAACAAGCAGGCCCTGAACTTCAAGCATAGGCAAGCATAGGCGCCCCCGTTACATCTTCTGAAAGAAACCCGCCGGGAAATACGAGCACGACACTTGAGCCCGGCCCGGTTTACCGAAAGCGAAAGTTGTTGGGGCTCCATTCGACGCGAGAGCTGGGAGGTTCAGCTGAGTTTAAAATTGGCTCCTCGCTGATTTCAGTGGGTGGTTGTCCCGCAGAGGCGCTGAGGCGCAG
>DAIRSW010000213.1:0-2884 GCA_036804205.1 Verrucomicrobiia bacterium
GGGTGCATGACCGGTGGAAAGAGCCGAAGACGCTATTTTTAGGCCACCCAAGCTATATGCCGGAGAACGAGCAAGTTGAGGCCTTTTCCATCGCGGTGCGCTCCCCTAATTGGCTGGGCGATGCCGTGATGTGTGTGCCCACCGTCCGTGCCTTGAAAAACTCTCGACCGGACCTTCGGTTAATCATTCTTACGCCCGAAAAACTTCGAGGCCTCTGGGAAAAGGTGGCGGAGGTTGACGCGATTGTGGGCATCCCAAACAAAAATAGACTCTCTGCTGCGGTCAAGGCCCTCAAAGAGAGTGGCCCGCACCAAGCAATTTTTCTTCTACCCAACTCCTTAAGAACGGCATTGGAATCCTTTTTAGCCGGGATTCCGCGACGCATTGGCCACAGTGGACACCTACGTGAAAAACTTTTGACCACTCGCGTGCCCCAACCTAGCCGCCTGACTCCACCGCGACATCAGGTCGAGCAATATCTCGATCTAGCCCGCTGTTGTGGGGTGGAAACTGCAGAACGCAGCATTCGAAGTGCCCGGCTGAGTCCGGTCGCGGACGACAAACGGATCATATTGTGTCCGGGAGCCGAGTATGGGCCAGCCAAGCGTTGGCCGGTGGAACGCTTCGCCAAGGTCGCCGAGCTTGTCAACCAAAGCCGGCCTAGCACCTGGTATATTGTTGGTGTGCCCAAAGAAAAAGAATTAGGCCGAGAACTTGCTGAGATTATTGGTGAGACAGCCTTGAATCAAGTGGGGGCAACCAGTTTGGGCGAACTCCTCGACTTGGTTGCCGGCGCCGCCTGTGTGGTAAGCAACGACACGGGCACTATGCATTTAGCTACCCTGCTGGGAACTCCGGTGGTGGCAGTTTTTGGTTCCACCGAGCCCCGACTGACCGGGCCATTGGGCGATCAACATCAAGTCATTCGGCGGCATGTGGCCTGTAGTCCTTGCTTTCTTCGTGAATGCCCGCTCGACTTTCGCTGCATGCTAGAAATCAGTCCGGAACGGGTTGCGGCAGCGGTTCTCAAAACTTTGGCAAGCGGCAAGACCTTATGAAACAGCCTGACTCCAACGCGCCCCAGTCCCCTAGCTTTCTCAAGGCGCTAAGCTTTTGGTTCAAACTAGGTTGCGTAAGTTTCGGTGGACCGGCCAGTCAAATTGCGATCATGCATCGAGAGCTCGTGGAGCGTCGTGCTTGGGTGAGTGACCGGCAGTTTTTTGGCGGACTCAACTTCTGCATGGTTTTGCCTGGACCAGAAGCCCAACAACTCGCCACCTACCTGGGCTGGCGCTTGCACGGGCTTTGGGGCGGGGTAGTGGCCGGAACACTTTTTGTTTTACCGGCGGCTTTCATACTTTTTGCCCTGAGTTGGCTTTACGTCATGGGTGATGAACTGCCCTGGATCCAAGCGCTCTTCCACGGCCTGCTCGGCGCGGTGATTGCCATAATTTTTGACGCGCTCTTGCGCATTGGAAAAAAAGCTCTGAACTCGTTGAGTCTGGTTCTGATGGCCATTTCCGCCTTCGTCGCCATTTACTTTTTTCAGGTCAGTTTTGTAATTATTATTCTCAGCGCCGCGCTGCTTGGAATGCTGGGACACGCGCTGCTGCCCAAGCAGTTCGCCGCTGGCAACCCCGCACCCGGAACTCCATTGCCGTTACTCGAAAGAAAACGACCGAGCCTCGCCACAGTGGCTTTGGTTTCCGTCATCATTCTTTTACTCTGGTGGACGCCGATCCTAGGTCTGGGATTGTGGTTAGGCTGGGACAATACCCATACACAACAAGGCCTTTTCTTCAGTAAAGCCTCTTTGGTCACCTTTGGCGGAGCATACGCAGTGTTACCTTACGTGGCTCAGCAAGCCGTGGAACACTACCAGTGGCTTGAGCCAACCCAAATGATGGCCGGCCTGGCCTTGGCAGAAAGCACGCCGGGACCATTAATCATGGTATTACAATTCGTCGGATTTGTGGGTGGCTGGCAAAACCCCGGCGAGTTCACACCATTGCAGGCGGCCATTTTGGGCTCCATGATCACCACTTGGGTCACCTTTTTGCCCTGCTTTCTTTTTGTATTCCTCGGAGCGCCCTGGATCGATCGTATTGACCAAATGCCTTTTGTGCGAGCAGCCCTGACCGGAATCACCGCGTGCGTGGTAGGAGTGATTTTGAACTTGGGCATCAAATTCTCAGCGGCAGCCTTATGGCCCGAGCAATTCGATGTTTTTGTAGCCGTCGTCGCCGTATTAGCCTTCGGAGCCATCAAAAGATTTCGCTTCCCCTTAATCCCGGTGATCCTCATCTCAGCCCTGGCCGGTGTAGCCTGGGGCATCGCCCGCGCCAACGGCGCAGCTTGATGGCAGCCGGGGAATCGCCGCAGGGTCATCGGGCGAGACAAATCAGGGCTGAAGGGCAGAATCAAAAGCGCCCCGGCGATTGGCTCTCGGTCCATGGCCCGCGCCAACGGCGCAGCTTGATGGTAGCCGGGGAATCGCCCCAGGTCACCGAGCAAGACAAACTAGGGCTGAAGGCCCGATTTAACTGATCGCCTCTGTCTGTGGACCTAGTCCAAGACCATCACAAATCAATCGTCGCATACTGAAGCATGCCGCATTAGAAGAGCATCAATCTCGTACACACGCACCTCTGGGGGGCTGGTTGGATGAAGGTTTTTGCAGAGATCGCTTAAAATAACCCGGTGGCTTGCGCCACCGGCTAATATCCTTCAGGCCCTGCCGGGCCGACCTAGATTGCTTACGCTAGCGCTTATGGGGCTGGCTCACACGGCGGATCGCTCCTACGAGGGCTTGGCTCACACGGCGGATCGCTCCTACGAGGGCTTGGCTCACACGGCGGATCGCCCTCCCGGGGCTGGCTCACAC
>DAIRSW010000214.1:0-2882 GCA_036804205.1 Verrucomicrobiia bacterium
TGCGGATTCTTACTCTGTGTTGATTGTGCAAGAGTTCATTAAAGATTAAACTAGCCGTTCGATGATCCTCGAAAAGCATTATGTTGCCTGGACACTTCTCCTTCCGATGCTGGCCGCCGTGGTGGTGCTTGAAACGTTCGGGGTCAAATACACCAACGTATACATCTGTCGAGTTGATGGCTCAGTTCATCGTGATGCCACATGGTTCTTGGAGTTTCGACCGCTCCAAGTCAGACTGCTCATCTATCAAAGCAAAAAACGCACCACCACCACTGGAGTCAGCCGCTTTTTGCGCGAGTTTGGTCCTAGTTCTCAAGAGGAACCCGACCTACGCCACACCGCGCATTATTACAAAGGTAGCCCAATTTTCGGACTCATAAGCTACTCGGTCAACTATGGACGAAGCATGCTCTTTGGTAACGGGATGCTTATTTTGCATAACGATCAGGAGGCCATTTATGAGTTTTTTGTGGCAGAGCACGCTCGCGACCCAAACTTTGTGTTTATACTCCAAAACTTTTATTCGAATCTTCCGGAGCACTCCCGGGATTTAGACGAGCAGTTTATTCACGATCTGAATGTGCGCTTCATTGAGTGGTTGAAAGAAACCAAGAATGCTTCAAGTGAAATGGAGGTCCCAGGCAGTCTCAGGAGCCTCACCGCCTTATTCCAGTTCCCATGAATGCAAAAGCTCGTATCTTGGGGGTGTTGATCCTCAGCTATTCCTTGGTCTTTGTTGCTGCCGAAGAAAGCGAAATTGAGTGGATTAAGGGCCTACTGGACCGTGGCTTGGAGATGCATGCAGCCGGCGACCCTAATGCAGGCCGTTGGCTGTCGGGGTGTGTGCGACTGAGTCAATATCTGGGAGATGAGGAGAAAGCGTACTATTTTCCGAAGATCAAAAGCATTGTTTTGTCCGACCCGGCAAGGAATGATCCTACGGTATGTCTGGAGACTTATCGATGGTTTGGACACGAGGTCGATGCTTTGGAACGGCTCAGACTCCTCTTCGTTGCGACGCGTGAACATAAGGACGATTCTCTCAACTTACATTTGGCCATCCGCTACGCGAGAGACTGGGGTCGTGATATGGAATCCGAGGCGCTCATTAAAGTTTATTTTGACTCAGCGGACTTGACAGCCGGTGTCGATGGCAAGCTAATAGGAAACAAAGAAACAGATTTGGCAATTTTTCGTTCCATCCTAAATACAGAAGATTGGGCTACCGTTGATGGGGATACCCTACGAAGCATACAGAGTGTTACCCTGCGCAGTATAATCGGCTTTGAGGTAAGCCTTGAGCAGCGGATGGCGTGCGAAGTACAGCACCATACAGATTAGTCCCCCGGCAGCTGCCCTCCGCCCCCGCCCCTCGCCCCATGCATGTTTCAAAGTTGCTCGGTGTTTGTCGCGGGCTTTGTTGTCCTAGCCCGTGTCGGCTACGAGCGCTCCCTGCCCTATTCCGAGAAACAGCGCTTTTTCGATATCCAGACAGGCAGACCAAAAGTTGTGCACAAGTCTGGGCCGTGCTTGCTCCGTGCTGGAACTGAAATTCTTAGAAACTCCTGAGTGAAGGCCTTGGGCATTATGATACGAACACCCGGACGGGGGATTGGCGTTTGGTTTAAAGGTTCGTTGATGGCTCAAACAGATCACCGGGTATTGTTGGATGAAGGCGCGGCTTCAAGGTATGGAGTTGCCGTTGACCTGGGAAGTTATGAATTTTTCAGAGGAAGCTCTTGACAGAACGGGCAGACTGCTCCTTGAATTGTGGCAGCGCCAGGATAACCCGGACGGAGCGGCTAGCTTTCTGTCAGCCCTTCCGAGGCGCAACTTGACGATGTTGAAATTACAGACGTGTCCATCTTCCTGCGGCTGTTGTTGTTGGAGCGGTGTGGTTCGTTCTAGAACGGTTAATTTTAGGCATACAACGAAGGGCCAACAGACCGAGCCAAAACACATGAAAACGAAATCTTCACCCAAAACAGACTGGTTAGCGCGTCTCGCGTGCGAGAAGCCCCTTCAAATAAAGACTATCGAAAAGTCGTTCGCGGATATTCCGGCGGGCGCTTCGATGTTGATCGTGACTCCCAAGATGGTGGATGAGTATGTGCGCTCCATCCCGGTCGGGGAAACGGTTGACCAAAAGGCGATTCGAAAAGCCTTAGCCAAACAGCATGGCGCCGAGTATGCCTGTCCGGTTACTACAGGGATCGCCTTGAGAGTTGTCGCGGAAGCTGCTTTCACAAAACTTAATGGCGGAGAAAAGCTGAGCGCCATCACTCCATTCTGGCGAGCGGTTGATCCGGACAGCGCATTGGCCGGGAAACTCCTTTGCGGCCGGGACTTTCTCATTCAACAACGAGACCAAGAATAACCGTTACCCAGGATCCCAAACCATCGCATGGAATGAGGAATCTCTTTAACTGGCTGGGACTAGCCGGCTTGGTCCTAATAACTTGTGCCGTTTCAATTGTTTTGCGAGCGAGACCCGCAATAGAGGTCGGCACAACTCGCCCAGACTGGTTGCCAGAGACCGCCAGCGACATACTTTACCATAGTCAGTCAAGATTCGGGTGGTGGAAAGCAGCTCAGTTTACGATCAATGAGGAAGATTTTAAGAAATTCGCCGCAAATCAAGAGTGGCTTCTCACCGAGCAATCCAATGAATCGCCAGTCAGCGAGGCTGCAATGCGACTAAAAGAAACAACTCCAGTAAATACCACTCTGATTGCTCGAGCCTTAGTGTTTGAGAATCTGCGCATCAATGGAGGAGGCCTAATCGTGTTTTATGATCGGTCCACGTCGAGGGCCTACTACAGCGTGAGCCATCCTTAGATGGCGGGCTAGCGCAGTCATTATTTCGGCTGTGCCGCCCTCTT
>DAIRSW010000215.1:0-2861 GCA_036804205.1 Verrucomicrobiia bacterium
TTGCGGTTGCCTTAAAATGTTCAGATCTGGAAGAGTTCTCGAAAAGCCTCTAAACGATCGTCTTGATAGATTTTCGCCGAGGTGGATTTTGGTACCAAAAGCGATGTAGCTGCGGCTGGTTCTGTGGCCTTGAGCATTCACACTTTGCAGAACGCGCCCGCTTTCGCCATCGTGCACGGCTTGATAAATGACCGTAGTTTGGCCGTCGACCTCGCGTTCGATTTTGTAGACTTTATTGTAGAGGGGGCCGGGTGATTTATAGCGGAAACTGCGAGTGATACCGGCTGAGCTGGCAGTGCTGATGTTCATATCGCCGATGATGTTGCGGTGGGCGACGGAGTTGCCTTGCTCGTGAACGAGCTCAATGGTTTCGTCGGTGGCAATGCGACGATAAACACTGTTAGCGCGTTGATTGATGGGGTGGCCACCACCGATGGGGGTCAGGGTGCTGGCCTGGAAGATTTGGTAGTCGACCGGACCGTCGTTGATCAGGTAACGGCTTTTGGCGTCCCAAGTGAACGTTCGCCCGATGTTGCGGGTGTCGGTGACGGTGTAAGTGGCTTGGCCCTCGCCGGAGGCGGGTTCTTGCACTTCTAAAGGCCAGCGGCGTCCATCCGGGTAGGTGAGGGAGGCCAGGCTTTGGGTAGCAAGGGTGACGGGATAGATAAGCGCTCATGGTCAACAGTCAACAGCACTTCAAATGCCGAGCACCTCTGAAACCACCCGAAGCCGAAGCACCCCGGGGAAATGCCAATCAGCTATCAGCTTTAGGCATCGCCTCCACCTGCGATCCTGAAAGGTGGCACTTTACTTCTGCACCGCCGCGCGTTGCGGTGGGGCGAGGAGAGGGTTCGTTGCCATGCTGCCAGTGTTGCCAGTGTTGCCTTTGCCACTGCACGTTCCGCATTTTCCCGTGCCACCGCATGCACCGCATTGGGCACCCCCAAAGCTGCCGGTGCCACCGCATGGATAACATTTCCCTGTGCCATTGCACGTTCCACAAACAGCCATCGTCGTTCTTGGTAATCGATTTTGAGTTGGTCTTCCTCAGCCAGGGATCAACCGAAACGTCCGGAGATGTAATCTTCGGTTTGTTTGGTGGAGGGGCTAGTGAAGATTTTCTGTGTCGTATCGTATTCGATCAGTTTACCCAGGTAGAAGAAAGCGGTGCGATCCGAGACACGTGCCGCTTGCTGCATGTTGTGGGTGACTACGATCAAGGTGTATTTGCTTTTGAGTTCAAGCATGAGCTCCTCGACTTTCGCCGTGGCAATAGGATCAAGCGCGGAGCAAGGTTCATCCAGAAGGATCACTTCTGGCTGAATGGCAATGGCGCGCGCGATGACCAAACGTTGTTGCTGACCACCCGAGAGGCTGATGGCGTGCTCGCTAAGCCGGTCCTTAACCTCGTCCCAAAGGGCCGCACCACGGAGGGAGCCTTCCACCACTTCATCAAGAACTTTGCGGTCGTTCACGCCTTGCAAGCGAAGACCGTAAGCAATGTTTTCGTAAATGGATTTTGGGAAAGGATTGGGCTTTTGAAAGACCATTCCGACCCGACGGCGGAGGTCAGGCACATCCACCATGCGATCGTAGATATTCATGCCATCAAGTAGAACATCACCTTCAACCTTTGCCACGTCGATAAGATCGTTCATGCGATTGAGGCAACGAAGGAAGCTGGACTTGCCGCAACCACTGGGCCCGATGAAGGCGGTGATTTGGTGGCGCGGAACGTCCATATTGATGTCCATCAGAGCTTGGGTTGAGCCGTAAAAGAGATTGAGGTTTTTGATGTCGAAGGTGGTGGGAGCGCCTTCAACTGGGGCCGCATGGCCAGATCCACTGCCGACCGTGAATTGAGTCTTGGAGACCGGATCTGTGGCGGCTGTTTGAGTTTCAAAATTCATGAGAATTTAAAAAAGGTTAGTTTGGAATTGTTTTCGAAAAAGGGTCTAATCCGAGATGCTCTTGAATTTTTCGCGCAAATGAGTTCGGATCTGAATAGCCGCAAGGTTCAGAACAACGATAAGGATCACAAGGATAAGCGCTGTCGCATAGACCAGTGGTCGAGCGGCGTCAACGTTGGGACTCTGGAAACCGACGTCGTAGATGTGAAAGCCAAGATGCATGAACTTGCGTTCAAGGTGGAGGAAAGGAAACTCTCCGTCAATAGGAAGACTTGGGGCAAGTTTCACGACTCCGACCAACATGAGAGGAGCAACCTCACCCGCAGCTCGTGCCACGGCGAGAACGAGTCCTGTCATCATAGCCGGTGCGGCCATCGGAAAGATGATTTTCCAAAGGGTTTCCGATTTAGTGGCTCCGAGCGCCAGACTACCTTCACGAACTGACTTAGGAATACGGGTCAACCCTTCCTCTGTCGATACAATCACAACAGGCAAGGTCAAGATTGCTAGAGTGAGAGAGGCCCAAAAAAGGCCTGGGGTTCCAAATACGGGAAACTCTGCATTGGGATAGAAAAGTTTATCAATGTTTCCTCCGAGGAAATAGACAAAAAATCCTATACCAAACACCCCAAACACGATGGAAGGCACCCCGGCGAGGTTGTTGACCGAAATACGAATCAAGCGCACCAGCGGACCTTGTTTGGCATATTCCCGCAAATAAATCGCGGCGAGGACACCAATGGGAGTCACCAAAATGGACATGAGCAGCACCATGGTCACCGTTCCAAAAATGGCCGGGAAAATCCCTCCCTCAGTATTCGCTTCACGCGGATAGCCCAGCATGAAACCTTTGAACTCATGAGCATAGTGGGAGATCTTATTCCACAAATTCATGGTATTCGGACGGTAAACCAAAATGATATGCGAGAAATTCACCGAGACCTCTCGGCC
>DAIRSW010000216.1:0-2742 GCA_036804205.1 Verrucomicrobiia bacterium
GATCTGACTCAGAGTAAGGCGCCATCGGATGCTGACGGGGTTCAGGGAACGAAAGGTGTCACCCGCCAAAAACATCACTGCGCCGATGCCGTGCGCGATAGAAATACAGGCTTTGCCAAGCTTGCGAATCATGAATTACCCAAATATTTTCCCCAAGCGGACCTGCTTAGTTTTAAAAGGGAAAATACAAACAGGTCTTCACCAAGAATGCAAGAGCGGATTCGGGCTTGACCGAGCAGCGTAGGCTTCCGATGATGAACTATGAGAGTTCGTCATTTATTTTCTCCCTGCTTAGGGCTGCTTTTCTGTCTCCAACCTTACGTGCTCGCCGCTGGAACGGTCCAGAAAAACGAGCTGCTAGTTTTCGAAACCGAGCAAGTCTCCGTTTCTTATCCGGCCCACCTGCAATCGGAGACCACCGACAATGACTTTGGAAAATCCTTGCTACTTCTTGAGGAAGGCCTTCGGGTCTTTTCTCTTTCCCGCTGGCCCATGGACATGCTGGGCATCATTCAGAAAGACATGCTCCCAGGCTCAGAAAAGGAGCGAACAGTGGGGGGTGTCACCGCACACTACTTCGAAGTGGAAGATGTCTCCGATGGAGAAGGCGGCGTGTGGGAAGATAACAAAATTCCTTCAATCATGGTTCCGGACGGGGACCACTTCTATCTACTCAACGGTCGCCCTCCCTATTTCGAAAAAATACTCGAGACCATCGTCTTCCATAACCTTCCTTGAAGAAGGTTTTTTAGCCCGCGCCGAGACGCCCAAAGCGTCGATCCAGCTCCGCCAGCGAAAACTGCAACATGGTCGGACGTCCATGCGGGCAACAGTAGGGCAGCTCGCAGGCAAACAGATCTTCCATCAGCTTCCGCATTTCCTCTGGCGCTAAGCGGTCGTTCGCCTTAATGGCGTGCCGACAGACTGTCTTGGCGATCACATCCTCCCCAAGCCGTGTGCTATTCGCTGCGCGGCTCACCCCTTTTAGCTGGTCGATTATCCCCTCCAACAGCTTGTTTGGATCTTCCTTTGGCAAAAAGGGCGGCAAGCCATCCAGCTTAAAAGTGGCCGGCCCAAACTCCTCCAAGTCCACACCTAAACGACGCAAGTGATCCAAGTGTTCTTTCAACCACACCGCGTCACGCGGAGCCACCTGAACCGTGACCGGGAGCAGCAACTTCTGGCTGGGAATAGGCCCGGTCTCTAAGCGTCGACGCATGTCTTCAAAAAGCACCCGCTCATGGGCGGCGTGTTGATCCACCAACACCAGTCCCTCCTCACTTTCCAACACCAGGTAAAGTTTGCCGATCGCGCCCAGAATCCTAAAGCTCTCCAGCGCTTTTTGAATGATCCCAACCGGCTTGCTCGACTCCGCCGGCGAGGTCTCGGTCGAAGACGACTCGCACAAATCCCCCCTTTCCTCATCGGGCACTGGCGCGACGGGCAGGCTCGACCAATCCTTTCGTAGAACATGCTTCTCCCGGGCGCTCAACAGCTCGACCTGCACCGGGGGCTGCGGCGGGATGTGCGAAACGGATGAAAACGTCTTGCTGGACGGTTGACTAAACCCCGAGATCATTGGAGCAGCCGGGGTGCGCTCAGCGCGCATGTTCAACACTTGCTGAACCGTTGTGCGCACAAAATCACCCACCCCGCGTCCATCGCGAAAGCGAACCTCCCGCTTAGCCGGGTGCACGTTGGCATCGACTTGCGCCGGATCCATTTCCAAAAACAATAGAGTGATCGGAAATTGCCCACGCATTAAGGCGGTGTGGTAGGCCTCCCGCAAAGCGCGCTGCACAATAGGGTTCTCCACCGCTCGACCGTTCACAAAAACCAGCTGCTGAGAACGGTCCGACCGAGACACGCCGGGTTTTCCAATCAAACCCGAAAGACGCAAGTGCTCGTCGCCAGCGGGAGGCACTTCGAGCATCCGACCCAGAAAATCGGCGCCGCGCAAATCTCTGAGCCGGTCAGCCGCACGTTCCACGCTTGGCAGGTTCCAAACCTCGCGATCATCGCGCAAAAGTCGAAAAGCCACCTCCGGATGCGACACAGCCAGCACTTGCAGTTGCTGTTCCAAATGCCCCCACTCGGTCGGTTCGGTCCGCAGAAACTTGCGACGCGCTGGCACATTAAAAAAGAGGTTTCGCACTTCGATCATGGTACCGGGCGCAGCACCCGCATCCCGAACCTTCAAAATCTTCCCGCCATGCACCAACACCTCAACTCCCACCTCTGACTGCGCGGTTTGGCTCACCATTCGAAATCGCGAGACACTCGCAATACTAGGCAGGGCCTCACCACGAAACCCCAAAGTCTTAATGGCAAACAGATCGTCGGCTTCCACAATCTTGCTGGTGGCATGCCGCTCCAAGCTCATCAAAGCATCGTCGCGATCCATGCCCACGCCATTATCGCTAACCTTAATCAAAGCTAGACCCCCACGCTGCACCTGCACATCGATTCGGGTGGCCTGAGCATCAAGACTGTTTTCGACGAGCTCCTTGACCACTGCCGCAGGCCGTTCGATCACCTCACCAGCCGCGACCTGACTCGCAACAATCTCGGGCAGCAACTTAACGGAAGGCATGGTTTATAGTGGAAAAGCCCAGCTCGACCTTAGGTTCTCCCAAGTTGATGCATTACCGATGGCGGGACTCGAACCCGCACGGGACCTTCGTCCCAACGGATTTTAAGTCCGTTGCGTCTACCAATTCCGCCACATCGGCTGGGTGATTA
>DAIRSW010000217.1:0-403 GCA_036804205.1 Verrucomicrobiia bacterium
CACCTTGTTATGAACGGGCGTAGATGGAGAACCTCCCACAGATGGAGGGATGGCGGCCACTATCTGATTTTGTTCTCGCGCCAGGATGCCGAGGGAAATGCTATCAAGCAGGAATACCACGACATCAAACTCACTTATGATCTTACCCATGACATCAAAAATGACCGGAGGTGGCCCAAAACTTATGAGGCATACACAGCCGCACGGGCAAAGCCGCAACTGAGGTTTACTGCGGCCACAAGCGAAGGAATTTTGTTTTTTGTGGGTCCAGGATACTTTTTTGTTCCGAAATCTGAAATTGAAGAAATGCTCGCCATCCGCAACAACCAAGATGGGCCTAATAAGGAGCCGGAATAATCATGACCGGACCAAGAAAATCGATCATGCCGATAGGAGTGGCGGG
>DAIRSW010000217.1:413-2710 GCA_036804205.1 Verrucomicrobiia bacterium
GTTCTGGCTCGGCTTCCAACTGCAGGCCTCGTCTGCCGATGATTTATCCAACTACATCCGCCTGGTCGAGGCGGCGCGGATGGGGGAGGTGGAAGTAGTCCGGGAGATGATAGCAGCAGGGGTTGATGTGAACCAGGCCGATGGCGATGGATGGACGCCGTTGGTTCATGCTTTGGATGCCGGGCAAGCCGAAATCGCTGGGCTGTTGGTGCAAAAGGGAGCGCGTGTCGATATCTTGGCCAGCTACGGGCAGGTTCCTCTGAATTTTGCAATCCGCTCGCAGAACCCGGATTTGGTGCGACTCCTACTCTCCCGCGGCGCGAGCTTCCTAGTAGATCGTCCGCCCGCGCAGGAACATTTCATGGACCCTGTGGCCTCTGCGCTTGTTTGGGCAAATGCCGCCACCTTCGCAATATTGGAGGAATCGGGGGTATCGTTTAAAACGTGGCGGGATCCCAAAGGGGTTCATAATGCGCTAAGTCTTGCCTCTCTCCACGGCAATGCGGACGTTATCCGGCGTCTTCTCGCTTTGGGTTGCGATCCCAATGAGCGTCCCCCGGGTGTTCATTTGCCATTAATATTGGCCAGTATGCACGGGCACACCGAGGCGGTTGAGGTGCTACTCGAAGGCGGGGCGGACGTGAACGCATCGAGCCATGCCAACCCGCCGATCGAGGGGTTTGAAGCCATGACTCTGACACCGCTGACCGCTGCGGTGTGGGGCCATCAGGAAGCATTGATCCAGAAATTTCTGGCACTCAAGGCTGATCCACAGCTTCCCACCAATGCGGCCGTCCACTTGGCCGATCTTTTGGGAAACTCGAAGATCATGCTATTGCTGCGGGAAGCTGGTGCGGCTCCAGCAAATCCGTACGGCTTCGAAAGCTTGGCTTCTGTGGAGCGGCCCTCTGAAACGGAGGACAAAGGCGGCACGCAAGCCCCTCCATCGCGTCGATGGTGGACACCAGACGCCTTGCTGGCGATGCGTTTACCGGATTTATCACGAAGCGGTGAGGGCGAAGCGGTGTCAGCACCGAACGCGAAACTTGCCATCATCCCGCTGGCAGAGAGCCTCACACCGGCTGCGGCCTTGCTGACAGCTCAATTGTCGAAGGAGCCTAACCTTCAGTTGCTAGAACGGGAACAGATTCAAGCAGTCATTCGGGAACACGGGTTGTCTGATTTGCAGGCTGGAGGTCAAGCCTCTCCCGTCCGGTGGGGTCATCTATTGGGGGCAGATGCACTCGTTATCCTAAGGGAATACCGTGCTGAGGCGAATGTCTATTCCGAAGCCCGGCTGATTTCAGCCAGCACGGGCGCGGTGCTCGGCACCAGCGAAATGGGCTGAGGAATTGGGAGTATCGATTCTTGGGGGACTTCACCAAGGATCTTTGGGTTTGGAAGGTAAGGTCCTCGTTTCCATACCCAAGATAACCTCCGTTTCGACCGTTCCCGAGGCGCTGGAGGCCGAACGTCTCGTTACGCAGGCCCTCTCACTTCGTCTGGGGCGTCTGCCCGGTGTCATGCTTTTGGACCGCGAAGAAATGAGGCAGATGTCGATGGAGAAGGATCTAAGCGCTGACACACGGGCGTTTCTGACCAGCGGCTGGATCCTTGATGGTTCTCTCGAGTTAGCGAGAGTAAGCGAAAGTTCGGTGGTCAAGCTTCATCTCAGGCTGCGCCCAGGCGGCGAAGGCGCTGCGGGAGAACGAAGCTTTACCGTTGAGGGATCGTATGACAAACCAGAGGAGTTGCTGGGGCAGGTCGTGGCAACCCTGCAAGATACGCTGAACCGTGATTCCACCACTCCTTGGAGTGCTGAAAAGGAAGCCCGCGCTTGGATGGCACAAGCAACGCGTTTCCACAACTTAGGCATGTGGGAATTGTCCCTGATCGCGTTGGAGGCGGCTCGGGCGCTTGGGCACCGGGGTAAAGACATTGATCGTTTGGAGATCAACACACTTTTCCATCTCATGCGCTGGTCCAATGAGGGGTTGCTTGCCGAAAAACGTTCCCAGCACAAAGGATTGGGCTACTTCATTGCCGGACGCGCCCACCACCGTCAGCCTGTTATCCACGAGCAAGAACTGATGCCCTTGGAGTGGTTCGACTTGTCCCAACGGATGCTGGACCGGTTTGAAGCGATTCTGGCGATCTCTGAGAACGATTATGCGGCGAATCGGGCCAGCCTTCTTTTCGGCTTTGACGCATTCAATGCCGCCACCATACCCCTTCGTCTGTTTGACACGCTCTCTGCCCGGCAGGAATTCAATACCGAGCTTAGCTCTCTCCGGGAT
>DAIRSW010000218.1:0-2699 GCA_036804205.1 Verrucomicrobiia bacterium
GTGGTTGACACGATCTTTGGGTGATGTTTCAAGAGAGGCAGCTTCCGGGAACTGGAGCTGGATAGTACTTTATGCTAAAGGATTTAGGAACTGAGATTGTGAGAGAAATCGATTTGGCTCGCCACTTTTGCCTGCCCTACTATCGCTAGGCTTGCCCAATACTTGTTGTAAATTGAGGAGCGCAGAAATTTGAGCTGCCCATGGTATCGCCATGTGTGGAGGCCGGGATTTCGACCGGGTTCTCGTTGATAACGTTGTCCGTCCTTGGTTAGTGGAAAAATTCGACCTCCCAGAAGACTTTTCCGTGAATGCTAACTTCAAATCGCTCCTTCGACTAGCCACCTGGGCTACGGAACGCGCCAAGATCGAACTTTCGGCCCGTGACGATTCGGTCATTAGCCTGTCGGAAACCGAGGCACGGGCGGGGAAGAAATCCTTTTGTCATCGTCGGTGTATTTTATCCGCCGGTCCAGGACCAGCAGGAACCGTTTTGACCGGCCCACGGATGGATTGGATCCTGGGCAGAGGGCTGGTTTCATTGGCCGGATTCCGAAGCCGAGCCAAAGTTCTCGCTGCCCTGACATCATCAGTTGCCGTGCAGTCGGTCCAAACAGAGGAGCGCCCCCGTGTCCAAGACTCTGAGGCTTTGTTCTTGTGTTGTAAGATTATCTTGCATTTTGCAATAAGCAAGATAATCTTTCATCATGGAAATAATCTCTCAGCCTTTGCCAATCCCCCACATTGGCCGTCGCATTGCCGTGGCGAGGGAGTCGTTGGGGCTGACACAACTTGACCTAGCTAATAAACTGGGATTCAAGGATCGCCAAACCCTCTCGGCCATCGAAAGCGGAGAACGAAAAATCAGCATTGAGGAAATGCTGACCCTTCTACGGATCACCGGCTTAGAGATGGATTTTTTTCTTGATCCCTTCCGTCTTGTGGGAGAGGGAGGCTTTTCTTATCGTTGTTCTGAATCGAAGGAGGACTATCTCCAAGCTTTCCAGGAACAAGTCGGAAAGTGGGTTGCCCTTTGGCGTTACCTTGGTGAAAAACGTGGAGAAACCCCCGGACCCATTCGACCCAAACTGGCTCTCAATCTCAACAGCACGTTTGAGGATGCGCAGATGGCCGGTGAAGCCACGGGGCGCGAGCTTCATCTCGGACCCGTTCCCAGTGAAAAACTGGCCGAAGCGGTTGAACAGAAATTGCGCATCCCTGTTTTCTTCGTCGAGATGCCCGAAGGAGTATCAGGCGTTGCCACCCAGGTTCCCGGGGCAGACACCATTCTGCTAAACAGGCGAGAATCATTGGGTCGGCAAATGTTCGATCTCGCTCATGAACTCTTTCATGTCCTCACCTGGGACGCCATGCCACCCGACAGGGTGGATCGGAAGAATCCTTCTTCAACAAAGGCTAAAAAGGTCGAGCATCTGGCCGATAATTTTGCCGCAGCTCTGTTGATGCCGACAAAAGTTTTTTGCGAAAGATGGGGTAAACACCCAAATGAATACTCTTTAGCGAGTTGGGTGGCTTCAACCGCTAAACACTTTTGTGTCTCGCCCCCGGCTGTGGTCTGGAGATGTGTTGCGCTTGGAAAAATTAAAGCGGGGGAGGCCGGTTCGCTCATCGCGGAGTTGCCGTCTTTTGAAGCCGTTGAGAAGCCAGCTTTCTCCCGCACTTTTTTTGAAAGGTTAGCATGGGGGCTCGAGAAGGGGGAAGTTTCCGCGAGAAAGGCTCTCAAAGTGCTGGGAATGGATCTCCAAACCCTCACAGCACAGGCGGCTCTTCACGGGGTCACACTCAATATCGATCGGTGACGCAAAACTTTCGATGCCCAAGACCATTCTTTATGTGGACACCTGTGTGGTAATCCAAGCAACCCAAAGCAGATGCTGGAACGCTCTCGCAGGGCATTATGACATCCGGACTGTGGTGGAGGTTGCCAGAGAACTCGCCACAAAACCGGACGCCCTGCATGGCTATATCGAAATCGATATGGATGCTTTCCGTGCGCAAGTTATCATTGAGCAGCCTTCGACGGAAGCTCAAATGAAGGCTGCATCAAAGTCTGCGACTCTTTTGGGCCTGGACGCTGGAGAGCGAGATCTGCTAGCGCACGTTTTTGCCATCGAATCCTCCGCGTGGCTCGTCACCACCGGAGACAAGGCTGCGGTCCTCGCAGCCTGTGCCATGGGACTTGCTGATCGCTTGATCTCTCTTGAGGAGGCTACGGAGCAATGTGGGCAGAAGCCAAAACTAAAAGATTGTTATTCCAAGCGATGGCTGACAGCACAAAAGACCTCATATCTTTTTGAAACTTTATAGAATTGCACGTAACTTAACCTTTCCTTTTACAAAAAACATGAATCACGAGAAAGCTTTCTCAATCTACGCCACAGCGAAAAAATACTCCGTGGCTGCACGTATCCTCAATCAATCGGGTGATCCGCGACTAATGATACCTGCAAGTATGATTTTGGCAGCACTTGCATTAGAGCTTTATTTTAAATCGATTTACTGGCTAGAGTTCGCCAAAGATTTCAAGGAAAAAGGCAGATTTAGTCATAACTTCAAAGCACTATTTCTCGAGCTGGGATCAGAAACTCAAACCGCCATTCGAGCAAGTTTTGATTCCAAGACGGCGAGCACAGATTTCAGCGAAATCGCCGAAGTGGAGAGTAGGCTGAACTTAAAAGTTC
>DAIRSW010000219.1:0-2683 GCA_036804205.1 Verrucomicrobiia bacterium
TGAAAATTCGTCAAAGACTTCAAGCGGCTGGCGCCCGAGTTCTTTCTGAAAAGTGCGTACGACCAGAGGGTAAGAAAGCGGCGGTGCCGAGTATTGCGCTGCCGCAAACTGCTGAGAATATGCCTCCGGCAAAATATTGCGGTCGATACTCAGCATTTGGGCAACTTTAAGCGGCCCACCCTTGAGTTCGCTAAAGGTCTTATAAACCGTTGCAGCGTTGGCCTCATGCAATTCATTCTCTGTGCTTGCCGCTCCAACGGCGCGTTTGCCGTAGTGTTTAAGGTAGTTAACGCCCACTTGCGCGCCCGCACCTGCCAATGCTGCCATGCGACCAAGCGACGTCTGTGGAATGTGATCCTGCGACTTCATTACAAAACGATACCGGCCAATCCCTACTTCGACGTTTTCTGCCAGGGAGCCAAAAATCGGATCAGGTCCACCGCCGAATCAATGACCTGCTTTCCTAAGGCGTCAAAAAGCGCCTGAGAACTTTTTTCGATATACGCATCGGTCCTCTCGAAGCCTTCACTTTCGTCTTTTAGAAAAAACGATAACACCGAACGATAATGCAAATACAACAAGCCGGGATACCCATCATTCAGCTTCCCTCGACAAGCGATTTCGCCTTTCTCGCGACCTTCATTCATCAAGGTTTTAGCGAAGTGATGAAATTCCGCTTTCAGCTTTTGAAGAAAACCGGGAGTCACAGTGACCGGCACATGAACCAATTCTTGAAGCAACAAAGTCCGCTGCTCCAAAGCCGCTTCTTGTTGGGCGTAAAGAAAAGCCATGTAGCGTTGGCGAGCTGTGAAGCTTTCCCATTCCGCTCCGGCGGCAACTGCGGTGCTGACCTTTAAGAACCAATCTTTCCATACAAAACCTTCCACCGCATCAAGCGAAGGGAAGACTTGATAAAACTCTTTCTCGCTGATTTGCAAAAACCGACAAAGAGAGCCAACCGCAAAAGCGGACGGCTCGGTTTGCTCTGGAGCCCAGCGTTGCTCTTTTTTATGTGAGATGACGGCGTCAATGATGCGTGCCCGAAGTTCAGAATTTTCCACAATAGAGAAACGCTTTCAGATGAAAAAAAGATGTTTGAAACGTTAGTGGCTTGCGATTTTCCGGGATATCCTCTCGCGCTCGGCGGCCTTTGTTTTCAGGCGCTATCCGCTTTACAAGCCCGCAATCTCAATTACACTTTTCCTCCACTTATTTGCAAAAGCTCGCGTGGCGGAATTGGCAGACGCGCACGGCTCAGGACCGTGTGGGGCAACCCGTGGAGGTTCGAATCCTCTCGTGAGCAAAGCGCGAAGTCAAAAATAGGAAGTTGGGATTTCTCCTGCCCTAAAGTGCCGAGAGTTGGCCCTGCACAACCTAAGCTGTGCAAAGCGCTGCCAAACTTCAACTGAGGTCTCAAACTGAGCCCCCCCGCCTATCGGACCAAACTCCTTCTCTGAGATTCCGGGGCACTTGCGACCCTGGCAGCAGGCAAGAGGAGATTTCACAGCATTGACAAACCAACCAGTTCAGGCAACTAGTTGAGTGTGGAACTTCCCGACAACCTTCAGCCTAAGCCCACCGTCATTGGTGCCTTCGAGGCCAAGACCCACCTCTCCAAGCTGTTGCGAGAGGCCCGCGCTGGGAAGCGATTCATTATTACTCAGCGGGGGCAACCCGTTGCGGAGTTGAAAGCACTGGACTCCGCTTTGGCAGATAGCAAAAAAAAATCTCTGCGAGGAGATATGTCCGGTAAAATATGGATTGCTGACGACTTCTGCGACGAGCTAGAGGACTTGAGGGAATTCTTCGAGTAGTGCGATACTTCCTGGACACACACACCATTCTTTGGTGGCGACTAAATGATGCCCGGCTGCCCCATAGTTGGGACTCCATTTTTTCGGATGCCCCCGAACATGAAATTCTTTTCAGCACCGTCTCACTTTGGGAGATCGCCATCAAACGCGGGCTCGGAAAACTCGTCCTGCAAGGCGAACTAGCAGATTTTGCCCGCACCTTGGTGATCGACCATGGTTTCCATCAACTCACCTTAGAAATCACTGACATCTGTCGGCTAGAGAAACTGCCGCACCATCACCGCGACCCCTTCGACCGGCTGCTCATCGCTCAAGCCATTGAGCAGGGTGCCATCGCCGTGACAGACGACCCCAAATGGGAGTCGTACCCCATACGGATTGAGTTTTAGCAACAGCGCTCGCGGCCTGAGGCCAGTGGTTAGACCGGGTTGGACTTGAGTTTTTCGGCGTGGTTGCGGATTTCTTTTAGCTGAGCGGCTGTTTTTCTATCCAGGTTTTTGATTTGAAAGGCCATACGTCGATTGCTGCGGAATGCTTTTTCATGGCGGGCCAGGAAGTCCCAATACAAGGTGGTAAACGGGCAGGCTTTGGGCCCCACCGCGATAGCCGGGTCAAAGCGGCACTGCGCGCAGGCGTTGCTCATTCTTTTGATGTAGTTGCCCGTGGCACAATACGGTTTGGTGCCCACAATGCCGCCGTCCCCGAATTGACTCATTCCTAACGTGTTGGGGAGTGATACCCAATCAATGGCATCGGCATACATGGCCATGTGCCATTGATGAAATTTGTAAGGATGAACCCCGGCCATTTGAGAATATAACCCGAGAACCATGAGCCGTTGAATATGGTGAGCGTATGCAAAACGGAGA
>DAIRSW010000220.1:0-2671 GCA_036804205.1 Verrucomicrobiia bacterium
AGCCCACTCTTTACTCGTTCTTAGGCATCGTTCCATTTCCGTCTGGAGCAAAACAGTTTTCGTATGCCGATCTTGTGTTTAAGCACCTGGCAAGGCCTTGATGTGCCCTTTTTCAGGGTCTATGGGATGGCTGTGACCTTGATCCATGTAAGCATGTCGGTCAGAGTAGGTGCAGCTTGCTGTGCTTAGAATCGCGAATGCACCTAGTCCACAGAGGATGTTCTTAGGTTGTAGTATTGAGTAGTGTTTCATACCCCACAAGCTGCTTGAACGTCGCCTTTACAACCATGGGGTGAACAACCCAAGGTTTTGGCTCCCGACCTACCAGGGCAAAGCCGCTCGCGCTTCTTGAATGCTTGCGTAAATTGTTCTAAGATTTTAGCACAGCACGCATTTTCGCTAGAAAATTTAAATCAACCTTGGACGAAGCACATTTGACCAGGTAGGATACGGAGATTCATCGCGTTCAACCACTTTCTAGTCACCTAAGCCTCACTCTTTCAAGCTCCCTATGTTGGATCGTCAAGAAATTAAATGGCTCGAAGGCAGTGCCAACGAGCTCAACAACCTGCTTCAAAACATCCACGGTTACGCACAACGTTCCGCGGACCATCTGAAGGACGACCCGGTCGCCCAGGATTATTTGAACGTAATTGTTCGTTCAGTGGGCAAGGCGGCCGTCGTTTTAAGCGGCCTCCATGACTATGTTGTTGCGTGCCAAAAGTATCTTGAGCCAAAGCCGCCTGAGCCGCCTAGTGATCCGTATTCTTCCACCTCTCCTGAGTTGCAAGATGGCGAACTCCCGTCCGACCGGGCTCATGATAGCTCTGTGCCTCTCGAACCGCCGCTTCCATCGGACCTGTCCATAGAAGAATCCGCTCCAGCAGCTACTACACCTTCCAGCGAGCCTCCGTTCAGTCCTGCTCCACCTTCCAGCGCTCCGACCTTGCAAACCACGGACGCAGCAGAAACTCTGACCGAAACGCCTGCTCCCCCCTCCGAGATTCCACCGGAATACTTCGCCGCAGCTGCCGATGTGAAAAAAGGCAACGTCGACTTCTCCGGTGTACCCATTGTGAATCCGGACGGCAACCGCGAACTAATCATGGTGGTGGATGACGAGGTGCATGTCTCCCGCTTGATACAAATGATGCTCACCGAGGCAGACTACAAAGTGGTGGTTGCGCCGGACGGCTTTTCAGCCATTCAAATTTATCGCAAAATCCACACGGCAGTCGACCTCGTTCTGCTCGATTTTTCTATGCCGATTATGGATGGAGGCGACGTGTTTGAGGAGTTGCGCTTGGTCAATCCTCGCGTGGCCGTGTTGCTTTCCAGTGGTTTTCCCCAGGAAGCGAAGCTCAGCAAAATGCTGGCCAAAGGGCTGCGCGGTTTTATGCCTAAGCCGTATACTAAAGAGAAGCTTTTGACCCAGATCCGTTCTGCACTCGACTACGGCAAAAAAGTCGGCTGATCATACTTCCGTAACTCAACCGGGCGTCCCAGTTGAAGAACCCCGGCTGGTGAACGTTGAGGATTTTGACCTGACCGGTGCGCTCAAGAGTGGGCAAAGTTTTGCATGGCAACAGATTTTGCCCGGCACTTTTCGGGGCATAGTGGGGACGGTGCCATGCTTGATTCGTCAAAGCGACGAACGGCAGCTCCAGGTTTGGACATCTGACCTTGATGCTGTGTGCTCTTATCTTGCCCTCGACCATTGCTGGGCTGAGATCGCGGATAGCTTTTCCAAGGAAGACCGGATTTTACAAGAAGCCCTGGTCTTTGCTCGGGGCCTGCGCATCTTGCGTCAACCTCTTTGGGAGTGCTTGGCGATGTTCTTATGCTCAAGCCTCAAGCAGGTCGTGCATATCCAACAAATCGGGCAAGCACTCCGCCAAACCTACGGAGAGCCCCTGTGTGCGTTTGGCCACCGATTTTACACCTTCCCTACCGCAGAGGTTCTCGCGGCAGCGGGTGAACCAGCGTTGCGCGGCCTGAAATTGGGCTATCGGGCCAAACATCTGGCCGCCCTGTCAACATTCGTATCTGAGAATCCCGGCTGGCTGGAAGCGTTAGCTGGCATGAGCACGAAAGATGCGCAAAGCGCTCTGGAAACGCTTCCCGGTGTTGGGACAAAAATCGCCCAGTGCGTGTGCCTTTTTGCCCTCGAAAAACTCGAAGCTTTTCCGATTGACGTGTGGATGGAGCGCGTGCTGAAGCACGGCTATGGTCGACGCAAAATGCGCGGACCAAGTCTTCAGAAATTTGTGCGTCAACACTTTGGTCCATACGCCGGTTACGCGCAGCAGGTTCTTTTCCATCACGCCCGGCTCAGCAAAGGGCAGTCGCTTGGGATGGAGTCTCGTTCTGGCGGACGAAGCAAGAGGTCATAAGTCAAATCACTTCGACGCCGGTGTTTGGCTATACGATTGAGGGTTGGTGATTTTTGATTTTTGATTTTTGATTTGGTAGTGCTATGAACCCACAAGCCAGGAGAATCGACTTACGCTCCTTCCTGCAACGATTGTTCCTTAAGACGAAGTCGAAGGCTACAGATCAAAAATCACAATTCAACACTCGCTGATCAACCATCAATCCTGCACTTCACATATCGAAGCCTCATACGTGATTGATCCGGTTCATGACCTCTCTGGCAAGGAAAGGCGCCATG
>DAIRSW010000221.1:0-2605 GCA_036804205.1 Verrucomicrobiia bacterium
GCCCGCAGAAAAATCGACGAAGGCCTGAGCCAGGCCCAAGAAGGGCAGTTCCTTACCCCGGAACAGGTCCGCGCCTCGCTGGAAGATATCAAGGCCACCCTGCCCCGGCACTGAAAAATGGGGGCATCCCCTGCTTACCTTCTCACTCCTGCGGCCAGGGACGATCTGGTTGAAATATGGTTCTATATTGCCGGGGATAATCCCGACGCCGCTGATACTCTCGAAGGAGACTTCTTCGCGACCTTCCAAAAGCTGGCCGACAATCCGCAGCTCGGTCATTACCGACGTGATCTGACCGACAAAGCGGTGCGCTTTTTCAGCGTGCGGCGTCAATACTTGATCGTTTATGTGTCCGACACCAGCCCCTTGGAGATCATCCGGGTGCTTCATGGGGCCAGGGATGCAGGCCCGCTGCTAGAAAAATGATTTACACTTGGGACTACGAAGCATTGTGCTGTGCCAGAGTGTGAAGTATGCGGACTAAGGGAAAGGCTGGTCGACAATTTCTTGCCAGGTCATGGCTTGGATCTCGTTCAACCTGCTCTCAACGGACTCCGGCTCGGGAGGTGTGCCGGAAGAAGCAAGTCTTGCTGAGAGTGCGGCTCTTAGTTTTTCCACATCCTCAGCCTGGAGCGGAAGAGAGCGTGCAAGCCCGGAACCCCAGTGATCCATAAGTATGGGGGTACCGGGTTCATCACGATCTGGAATGGCCCAGCGATCGAGTAGGTAGGCAATCGCTGGCGCTGGATCGAACGTGGCTCGTGATTCCACCAGAGTGTAGCTCCAGGCGATATGTTCAAAGCGACGTTTAAAGTGGGGGTGGATCCAATCCTGCCTCCACGATGTATTGTTTCTAGCGGCCTCGGCCAGCCGGATCCAGCGATCCGCTAATTTGGAAGGGATAACGTCCGAATAGGTTTCGAAAATTGTGTAAAGGAGCCATGCCTCGTCATCATTGGTGAGCGGATAGCTTAGGATTTGTTCCATGATCCAGTCTCGTTGGGGATTCCATTGCCATAATTGGCGGAAGTTAATACCCATTACTTTGTCGTACAAAAACATGTTGAGAAGCGAGGCGTCGGGATTTGGGGTTTGGGAGTTGACGCCCAGGCTTTCTTCCAGCCACTCCATCGTGTCTGGGCGTAAAGCGTAAGGGTATTTATTGAGCACCCACATGGCGACACGCCATGGTGCATGTCGGATGGCTTCATCAAGGAAATCTCCAGCACTCGGCCCTGTGCCATTGGAGATTTTGTTCAGCCAAGGCAGGAGGGGATCGATGCTCATATGAGGAATATGGGGAGCATTGCTCAATCGCTTATTCTCTCCATCCCAACGACCTTGGGGAGGGAAATCCCAGGCCCAGCTACCAGCAAACTCATCAAGCAAGTGAATATCCCCTTCTCTGTGCATCACCAAAAACTTGGTGCCTGGCTCAAAGTTGCCGGTTTCAGCGGGTAGGATTTCTCCAACCTCGACACCGCTACCGCTAAAAACATGCAGGACCTTCACAGTTCCCGGTTCAATGATGTGTGGAGGTGGTTCCATGAAATTGGGCGGGCCGCTCATGGTTGGCGCCGTCATAATTTCCACGCCCAACAATGGTGGCAACGAGACGATTTCATCTTCTTGCTCTCCGGGCCTCGCCCAGGGATACCCGCCGATTCCACTCGCAACTTCCGAGTCCCGAAACTGTTCTAGTATCGGGAGGACATCAGGACCTTTAACGCGGGCCAGCGCGGCCAATGCCCATTGCCGGACGGTCCGATTTTCGCTTTCCAACAGCGGCACAACGGCTTGCTCTTTTTCCGTGTCATCAAGGGCCTCTATGGCTTTTAAAATTTGCATCAGCTCATGGGTTTCTTCCCATAGCTGTTGCAAATAGTCAGCGTCATCCCGGGAAGACTTCCATGCAGGCCGGAAACCGGTAAAGAATTGGAAGGGACGGCCTTGGCCGATCCCGGTCAGAAGCTCCTGACGCTGAAAAATCCAAAGCAAGCCGCGTTTTCCTTCACGGAAATTCTCCACCGACGATCCCATAACGCCAACCATCCCCAGAGCGCTCCAGCGCTCTGGAGGAAAACGATAAGCGTCGATTGGGTTGATCAGAATCTGCTCGCCTTTGAGAGATTGCGGGCCGGTAAAAACTTCCTTCACCTCGACCCGTACATCGACGAGTTCGTCTTTACCATCCCGGTTGGCTTGCATGATCTGCTCCACGATTTCGACTTCGACCATGGCCCCGGGAAGCCATGCTTGGTTTGCGGGTTGGGGCGTGTCGGCCCGGCCGGACGTTGTCGAGAGAAGCAAAAACGACGTCGCCACAAGGGAGAGGGTGAAAACTGGGGCGAAGCTCATGCCAAAAAGAAGGGTGAACACGTGGTCAAACGCTTGGGGAAGTTATACATGCAAAAAAACCCGGCTGCCAACAAAACCTCGATCCTCGGAAATAGTGGAAAAGACAAGGGACCAATCCAGATACACGCCAAGCGGTCGTGCTGTAGGCCGTGCGACCCGCGCGGCAATCCCTCCAAATCCGAAGGATCAAATCCCCGGGAGGGCGAAGCTCCGACTGAGCCACTTTGTGGGTTGAAGGGTTAAATTG
>DAIRSW010000222.1:0-2586 GCA_036804205.1 Verrucomicrobiia bacterium
GTGCCAGGAAAAAGGCGGGTGGGTTTGGATGAAGATCCTGACCTGCTGCCCATTTGAGCACTCTTTGCGAAAGCTGATTTTTCTACTCGCATCGGGGTAGGATATGCACTTTGCTTGCAGCATGGAATTTCGTGCGTTTGACGACCAGAAAAAGGTCTCGGTGCTGGGTTTGGGGACCTGGCAGTTTGGGGGTGATTGGGGTGAGGTGCAGCCCGAGCAAGCTTTTGCAATTTTGCAGGCCGCGCTGGATGGAGGAGTCAACTTTGTTGATACCGCTGATGTTTACGGCTTGGGCACTTCGGAGCGGTTGATCGGTGAGTTCATGGATTCTTACTCCGGCCCTCGGCCCATGGTCGCGACAAAAATCGGGCGTTTTCCTCAACCTGGGTGGCCGGGTAATTTTGAACCGTCCACCATGCGCAAACATATTGAGGCCTCCTGCGAGCGGTTGCGTTGCCAATCTTTAGACTTGGTTCAGTTGCATTGCATCCCCACCGAGGAGCTGCAAAAAGGTGTGGTTTTTGACGACCTACGCCAGCTAAAAAGCGAAGGCCTCATTCAACGTTTTGGCGTCTCGATTGAATCGGTGCACGAAGGCCTACTGTGTTTGTCGCAGGAAGGATTGGCCTCCTTGCAGGTGATCATGAATCTATTCCGCCAAGAAAGCTTAGCGGAGTTATTGCCGCAAGCCCAAGCCAAGGGGGTGGCGGTCATTGTGCGTTTACCTTTAGCCAGTGGTTTATTAAGTGGCACCATGACTCGTGACCGGGTTTTCTTGGAGACGGATCATCGCCATTACAATCGCGATGGAGCCGCATTTAACGTCGGAGAAACCTTCGCCGGCTTACCTTTCGATAAGGCTTTGGAATTGGTGGAGGAGCTAAAAACCATGGTGCCCAGTGCTGAGCCCTTGAGCGCCCTGGCGCTGAGGTGGTGTGCGGATACACCAGGAGTGACCACCGTGATCCCGGGCGCGACCAAACTTGCTCAGGTGCGTGCCAATCGCGAGGCGCTCCGGGCGACTTCATTCTCGAAAGCACAGCGTCAGCAGCTTTTTGCATTTTACCAAAACCAGGTGCGGCCACACATTCGAGGGCCTGTGGAGTCCTAATTGCCATGGTCGCCAAGGTGTATTCAGCAGCCGTGCAAGGGGTTGATGCGGTTGAAGTCGAGATCGAGGTGCATGCGGGCGAAGGTCTAAGCGCAGTCGTCATCGTCGGTCTTCCGGATACTGCCGTTAAAGAAAGTCGGGATCGAGTGGCTACCGCACTCAAAAGCAGCGGGTTTCGTTTTCCACGAGGGCGCACCACGGTGAATCTTGCTCCGGCGGACATTAAAAAAGAAGGGCCGGTGTTTGACCTTCCCATCGCCCTGGGCATGATTCTGGCCGCAGAAAGCTCTCATCAAGAAGACGCCGGCCAGAGCGCGTCCATGATGCAGCATATTGAAGAAACCGCAATTTTAGGAGAGCTGGCCTTGGACGGAACAGTTCGTCCCGTTCGAGGAAGCCTAGCGGCGGCTTTAGCCGCAAAACGGAGCGGTCGTCGTCGTTTGCTGGTTCCTGCGGCTAACGCTGAAGAAGCCGCCATGGTCGAGGGGCTCGAGGTGTATGGAGCCGAGACACTCCGCCATGCCAAAGAATTGTTACTCGGTGAGTCAGGCGACCAACCTGTAATTCTTGATCGCAAAGCCCTGCTGAGCAAACCGCCCCAGGAGCCACTCGATTTTGAGGACGTGAAAGGGCAACACCAAGCCAGGCGCGCCCTAGAGATCGCAGTGGCCGGTGGCCATAATATTCTCCTCATCGGCCCACCCGGCAGCGGAAAATCCATGTTAGCCAAGCGCATTCCGTCCATCATGCCTTCTGTAACATTGGAGGAAGCCATTGAGATAACCAAAATACACTCGGTCAGCGGCCAACTTTCCTCAAGCCTGATGGTGCAGCGCCCTTTTCGTTCGCCGCACCACACCATATCCGACGCTGGCTTATTGGGTGGCACCTCCAATCCCACTCCGGGAGAAGTGAGCCTTGCTCACTTGGGAGTTTTGTTTTTGGACGAAATGCCCGAGCTACGTCGCTCCGCCTTAGAAGCTTTGCGTCAGCCCATTGAAGATGGTCAGGTCACCGTATCGCGAGCGGCCGGGTCGGCAACTTTCCCCGCTCGTTTCATGCTGGTGGCAGCGATGAACCCTTGTCCTTGCGGGCACTATGGGGATCCCAAAAAAGAATGCCGCTGCAGTTCGGTGCAGGTGCAGCGCTATCGCCAAAAGCTTTCGGGCCCTATTCTTGACCGGATCGACCTGCATGTCTTGGTGCCAGCCTTAGATTTCTCCGAGTTATCGGGTCAAAAGCAAGGGGAAAGCTCAAGCGCGATGCGCGAACGAATTTTAGAGGTCCGCCGCACGCAATGGCGACGTTTTACCAAAAAGAAAGGCCCCCGCATCAA
This sequence comes from Verrucomicrobiia bacterium, assembly GCA_036804205.1. GTDB lineage: Bacteria > Verrucomicrobiota > Verrucomicrobiia > Chthoniobacterales > CALDSX01 > DAIRSW01. The sequence continues at coordinate 2,448 of DAIRSW010000222.1, forward strand.
CGCGGCCATGAACTCAGCGGAGACCAGGGCACACTGCACTCTCAGTGAGTCAAGTTTGCAAGCTTTAGAAGCAGCCATGCGACATTTGCAATTGAGCGCCCGCGCCTACGACCGCATCTTAAAAGTCAGCCGAACCATT
>DAIRSW010000223.1:0-2559 GCA_036804205.1 Verrucomicrobiia bacterium
CATAGATTTAAGGCTTCGATTCGGGGCGGATGGACTCAGCGTTCGCGGGACAAATTTTCCAGATGCCATCCAGCGCCCAATCTGTCGAGTCATGCAGCCAGCGGGAGGCAGCGCAGTCGTCACGGGTTACCAGTATCAGCAACGCGCATGGGATGTGCATCCCGACATAGAGAGCGGCAACAATGAAGAGCGGTATCCACGCAAGCCACCAAGCACCGCGAACAAGACGTGAGAGGGCAACGCCGATAACGTCTTTCTTGGATTCTGGCTTCATTTCCGGCGTGCCTCCACTTGATCGTTCTCCCTATCAACTGAGCCGCCATCGTAGCAGCCACACGGCACAGCGTCCGGCAGTTCATCGAAGAGTTTCATTTGCGCGTCATCGGCTTTTACAAGGTCTTCCCATCGCCAGTTGCGCCCGAGTCCTTTGACCGTAGTGACGGCACTTGCTCCACGTTCCATTTCGATGGCGCGGGCGAACAGGTCGGGATGCGTCTTGGCGAGCGCCAGCACTTCGCCGCGTTTGGAAGCTGGGCAGAAGAAGCAGGCAGACTTGGCAGGGCGAAAGCCTGCGGCTTCCACTACGGCCACACATTCGCGCCTCCGCCAGCCCCATTCCACCAACGGATAGGCCACCACGAATCGCTTGTCTCCGAAGTCCTTGACGCGGTGTTTTTCGCCCGCGTCGTAGCCGATGAGCTTGACCACTTTTCCCCCTGCCTCCCATGCGTCCAGCGCGGGTTGCCATTGCTTGAGGTATCGCTCTTGCGGGCGCACTTTGTATTTGTCGGAGCACGACCGGAAGCCGAAGACCAGCGAGGGCAGCGTTCCCGCTTCGCGGACTTCGCTTTCCAGCGTCCTACGCTCGTCCCGAACAGTGATGACGGGCGGCATTCCGCGCTCCACTAGCCACGCACTAAACTCCTCCACGAAGCGGGTCGTTTCTGACAGTTCGCCGCCAGTGTCCGCGAAGGTGATGAGGTGGGGAATCACTCCACGGCGTTGCATTTCGATCAGCATCGCGGCGCTATTTGTCCCGCCTCCAAAGCTGACCACTACCGGCCAAGAAGAGGGAGAACAAGACGCTCCATGGAACGCCGAGGGCTTCCCTTCTTGAAGCGCAGTTAATAGGTCGGCGTCCATGAGCTTATGCGTTATGCCCAAGAAAGCGCTGGAAGATGCTGTAAAGCTCAGCGGCCAGACGCAGCTTGCTTTTCCCACTTCCAAGCGGGAAGTCAGAGAGCGTCCTCGAGATGTATGCCTTCGCCTGTTCAGCCGTCATGACGTATTTAGGATCGTCCTGCTTCGTCGCGATTTCCATTTCTTGCTCTTCGACTCGGTGCGCTAGCATTTGCACGAGGAATGCAAGTTCTTTGGTTTCAGGTTGGCTAGCCATGCAGCTTAGCATACCGGCTTTTTCTTTGATTTCGTTTAGGTTCATATTTTATCGGTGTTGGTTGGTAATCCGGAAGAGGCAGAACAAGGGCACTGCTGGCAACCCCTGCCAGCGGCCAAGTTCTATTTTATATCGGAGTCTTCTTTCGCTGGCTGGGTTGCCAGAGTTCTTTAGTTATCTATCAATTTTGAAGATGTGATTTTCTTGAGGCTTTGGGTGGCGCGATCCATCTCATGCGCTCCTTTCCATGAACTGGTGCTCGAAGCGGGAGAGCTGATTTCTGGCGAGGGCGATGAGGTTGATGTAGTCTTCCATGTGGCCCCAGAGGTAGCCGCCGGTGGAGTCGTCGAAATCCATGAGCCTGCGTATGTCGTGGCGGGCTTGGCTTGTGTCGCCATCGTTGGCCAGGGATTCGAGGATTTCGCGGGCTTCCTCTTCATCCAACCAGGAGGGGCGGATGGTGAGGGAGGTGAGGGCTTCGGCCAGCAGCTTGTCGAGCTGGCTGCGGTAGGTGTTGGCGTGCCAGTTGCGCGCCGTCGGGGCTTCGTATTCAAGCAGGGATGTCATGGGGTTCGTTGTTTTTTGGTTGGAGATTTTCAGCGGTGGTGTCTGCCGTGTTTTTTGCGGTTTTTGTTGGCGATCTGGGGGGTGCTGTAGTTGCCGGTTTTTTGGCAGGGGGCGAGGACGGGGCGGCCTCCGGCTTCTTCGATCTTGGCGTTGTAAATGCGCTTGATGCGGGCGGAGACGGTGCCGCGCCCGGCATCGGCGCAGATGATGGAGATGTCTTCCATGCTCATGTCGCCGAGCACTTGCGGGCGCACGGCTTTGGCGACGGCCAAGACGTTGCGGAGCACTTGCAAGGGATCCGGACCATTCTGAAAAAAGAATTCGAGGAGCTTAATGAACGTCTCGACGCGGGCGGCGGCCATGCTGTCTTCTTCATCCTCGCCATCCTCGCTGGCCAGCAGCGCTTCGAGGGGAGTGGGGACCGGGTGCATAAGGCGGTCGGATGCATGGTTTTTCTCGAGGACATGCTCGATCTTGCTGAGAATTTCGTCTTCATTCATGGTCTTGATTTTTGATTCGGTTCGGGTTCCGTTAGTTTTGGGCGGCGAGGGTTTTGCCGCAGGCGGTGGGGTGGGCATCGATGAGCCAGCCTACGA
>DAIRSW010000224.1:0-2488 GCA_036804205.1 Verrucomicrobiia bacterium
CCCGAAAAAAAGTAAGGCGTCACCTGGACGAATTGATGGGTGTCCTTGAAATTTCTTGTCAGTGCATCGGGAAGTTTTCGCTAAAACGGCCTAGACAATTACGCTTCGCCTACCAGGTTCGACGTCATGGTGACTCAGGGCTACTGCATCTTCATCGACACGGTTTGCGGGGGCATGACTCCGGTGTGGCGGGATGAAGCGGGAAAGTGGGTGGTCTACGCAACAAAAGCCGAGGCCGAGGCCGAAATCCTAGACGATTTTCTTGAGCGCCAGCGACAGTGCTTGGCCGGTGAGCGCGATTTTGAAGATGCCATGGAAATCGAAGAGGTGATCTGCAAGGTCACCCGCTTGCCAGATGGATCGGTTGTGGATGAGTGGGGGCGGGTGTTTGAGGCCTAGGTAAGCTTTCAATTATTGCTTATCTAGCACCTGAATGTTTTAGCACTCCGCGGCATCTCGGAAATTTCGAGCAACCCCAGAATGGTTTGAAATCACCTGTTCGCCAGACCATAAGCGAATCGCATTTTGGACAATGGTGGTCCTCACACTTCAATATTCGGTCAAGCGTTTCAGTCGACAAGGCTTTTAAAGCTCGTTCAGCAAGCGCCTCGCCGCTGACGAGGCTGATCCCGTGTTTGGCGGCGAAATCTTTAGCTGGTTCCGTGCTTTCGCCTGAAAAGAAAACAGCTCCTTTGTCGACTTTGAAGTCGACCATACTACCCAGTAGCTGCCGTATGATTGGTTCGCGAATTTTCCAGGTCTTCCAATGTTTGCACTGAATTAAGGTTCTCGTTTGGTTTTTCTGAGCCACCAAATCGACGCCGCCATCTGGAGAAGCGCCACCACTGCGCTGCACCTGGTAGCCCTCGGCCTTGAGGATGGCCGCGCAGAATTTTTCGAACTGATACCAGTCGATCTCATTCAGGTGCTTTTTGATTTCAGCAATTGTCCAAACAAAGGGAGGCGCTTCCTGACACCAATTGGCTGGAGTGCTGGTCTTTGGAAAGTTGTCGGATGCGGTCCTGTGACTGGGGTGGTATGGCCGTTCGTATTGAGTGCCGGTCTTTGTAAGCGCGTGTGATGCGGACCAGTCCGTCCGGCGAATGACGAAGATGATACCCGCAATAGCTGCGACGCTGATGGCCAATAGGAAGACTACATAAATGAGAGCGATTAGACGCTCCCCGAACCCGACCATCCCGCCGCTAGCTAAGGCGAGCAGCATGAGCAAACCCAAGCCGGCTTTGATCGCGTATTCTATGCGATCAATATCACGATCACTTTTACTTCGACGACGGCGTGGCATAAGCAGTTTACTCCTCGAAGTAATCCGAATCCAGACGCTTGAGTTCGATGGTCCGCACGGTGGAGACGCCGATGTTGTGCTCGATCATCAGGTCGGAGAGTCGAGCGCCGTTGATGAGGATCACTTTCTGGCTGACGGATTTGGCGTAATCGAGGGCGTTTTGCACGAAATCACTGGTCGTAATAAAGACGCCTTTGTTAGCTTGCTGCCCCGCGAGGGCACCGACGAAACTTTGGATTTCTTTGCGGCCGACATTGTCTTTCCAGCGCTTTGCCTGCACGTAGATCACATCGAGGCCGAGGCGGTCTTCGTTGATCACGCCATCGATGCCTTCGTCGTTCGACTTCTTGGTCACCTTGGCCGCTTCTTCGCGGGAGCCGCCGTAGCCCATGGCGAAGAGTAGATCGATGACGATTTGCTCGAATTGGTATGGATCAACGCCACTGAGCTGTTTTAAGATTTTCGAGCCGAGATCGGCTTGGATAGATTCGAGTGCCGTTTCAATTTGCTCTTCGGGGGACTGCCCCGTCTCAATTCCGTAGCTGGGCGTTTTTGATCCACTATTTTTATCCTTCCCAGTATTCCAAGCTTCTTCATAGCCCTCAATCTGCCGCAAATCTTTTTCGTCAAACCCGTCAGGGTGCTTTGCCAGATATCGTTTGCCGAAGTCGCTCGCGGCGTAGGTGGCTCGCTCCACTTTTTCGATCAGTCCGGCTTTGGTTAAAAACGTCATGGCCCAGCCGGTGCGGCTGGCGATAAGGCGCATGCCACCGCTAGGAATCATTTCCTGACGTTCTTCATCAGTTAGATTGAAACGATCGGCCATCGCCTCGGTTGCGGACTGTCGTTTGATTTGCTCTCTCGATGCGAGTTCGAGAAGTGGGACGAAGAGTTCTTGGAATTTTGGGATAGGCATAAGCTCAGTGGATTCAATTAGAAATATTCAACTACTAGGGGTTTCCTGTATTCCTTAGTTTGGTGTCATCTCGCACTTGGGGAGATAATTATGATTTTTACGGTGGTCGGGTTTAGCTCAATGAAATGACGATTGGCGGGACCGCAGAATTAGGAATGCCCAATCACGTCTACGTAGCAACCCAAGATCGGATGGCTGAGCTCTTCCTTGGGGACGGAGAAGGGCGGGTAGTCCGGGTTGTCTGACTCGAAGATCCATTCGGTTTG
>DAIRSW010000225.1:0-2481 GCA_036804205.1 Verrucomicrobiia bacterium
AAAAGCAGATAATTTATCTCTTCGTCTCGCACAATTTAAGTGGCACTTGGTTTAAAAGCCAAGTGCCACTTTTTTGTGTAGAAAACCGGTGATGCATGTCGAGCTGAGGCGAGGCGGCTAATCCGGTGGAACGTTCAATGTCGCACGGGAAGTAAGGACTGGCCTTTAGCTCGCTTGAACGTACATGGTGAGGTCTGAGAATCTTCTAACCTTCTCCACTGAGCCCTCCTTCATGCGCTTCCGGTTGCTCATGGTAAAATCCGATTCCCAGTCGTTCAACTGCGGGATTCAGGACCAGGAATAGGAGCACAAAAAAACCTCTTGAAATGCGGGCGCAACCCCATATGATTTTTTAGTCCGAAAATTTGTCGTTGTAAAGGGCTGGTTCTACGGGGTTTATATTGGGTTTGTTGTCTATGTCTAAATCGGAGTCAATGCAGAGTATTGGAGGTTTTGGTGCTCTAAAAGTATTAGACTCCAAGATCGTTACTCTATTTTTTTTAGTGCTTGGCGTGGCCGGATGGGCCAGCATTGGTCTGTTGCCTAACGGTCTCAAATGGCCCGTAAGAGCGTTAAGCTCGTTGGTCGGTTCACTCGGATTGGCTGGGGTTCTTCTTTGTCTCAGGCCGGGCCTGAGCTTGTTGACCGAGGGCCTGCGCAAGCCAAACCAACAGTGGGACGGCATTCTCATCGTGATTCTTGCGCTCATGCATGGCCTGATGATCTACAACAGTGCAACTCATGATCCAGTCGGCAATCCAGATTGGCATCGCCATTACGATGCGCTGAATGCTTGGTCTGAAGGCCGCATGCTGGAAGAAGGAGAATCCCGGGCTATCTACTACCCGCCGCTGGCGTACTGGCCTCCCGCTCTTGCTCAGGCTCTGGGAATCCCTAAGTATGGTGCCATCCGGCTCGGGATGTTTTTTAATGTGGCTTATTCCTTAGTGGCGATGCTGTATATGCTGAGGATTCTTCGCCTTATCGCGCCGGATTCTTTAGGCGCGCGAAGGGTGGCACTCCTCGGGTTGGCTACACTGCCTCTCTACCTGAAGAGTTTCGCCATGCAACGGCCGGAGCCCTTGCTCACCGCACTTGCGATGATGGCGCTTTTCTATGGCTGCCAGATTTTCGTGGCTCACCGCTTTCAGAAGAGCATCTTTCTCATGTTCGGCCTTTCTATGGGACTGGCCTTGCTGACACGTCAATGGGCGTTTTTTTTGGTGCCCGGCTTTTTGATTGGGCTTTATTATTTGATCCGACACGCGTGGCCTGCTCGGAGGCAATGGTTTTTGGGTTTATCCGGAGCCACGGCCGTGGCGGTTTTGGTTGCGGGATGGTTTTATGTCGCTTTGGAGATCAAGTATGGCAGCGCAACGGTGGGGCCGAGTGCTGTGAACGTGGACGCGCTCGCCAAAAAGGACGCGGAGTTTTTCATCGGGATGGCTCCAGAGATTTTATTCACTCGACCGGTTGCGTGGAACCTGGATTTTCGGTTCTGGCCGATCTTGATTTCCGAAATCTATGGGGATTACTACGGCTATTGGCATCATCCCAGGGTTGGTCAAACCATGTTTGGCCATGATTATTCGAGCGAGGAGTATGCTTTCGCAGATTTCTTAGGGTTCGCCAATCGGATTGGCGTGGTTCTGCTCGCCTTAAGCCTTTGTGCGCTGATTTTCTGTGTGGCCCGAAAATACTTTTGGGACACGGCACAGGGTAGGATGACTGCCATTTGTCTGGGATGCGCCCTTGGGTCGTTTGGGGGGCTTTACTGGTTCAACCTGACCATGCTTCATGGGTACGCGGTTCAGCCTGTTTATGTTTTGCAGATGTTCCCCATGCTTGGGGTCCTGGTGGGCTTAGGCTGGCACCGCGCCTGGCTGCGGTTTCCGAAGCTGACGAGCGCCGCAACCATCCTTTATTTTGGACTAGCTTTGTGCTTGCTGCCGCTCTGGACCAGCAATATGCCACGGTCGATCGGCTTGGAGCGTTTGGGAACGCTGAACCATCCCGCACTTTGGGTATTGCCTTTGCTCGCCAGTGCTTGGCTGGTGGTCCGATCACTCCCCAGGCACCCAAGCGACTCTCCTCAGCACCTGGACGAGGTCGCGGATGAAGCTGACTTTTCAGAAGTCCTGAACCGGCGGTAGTCGAGCTGCACCGACCTTTTGGGTTCAGGGCCAGGTTAGCGCGTAGCGGAAAATCGAAGATTTTTCGGTCTGGGATTAGCGCGTCAACCCTGAAGACAAGCGCAGGCGCTCGCCTCGTCTTCTCCCCACCGAAACTCGTTCCGAGTTCCGCTACGCGTCTTCCTTCTGCGCACGAAAAATCAGCTTGGCGCGTAGCGGAATCTGGGATTAGCGCGTCCCCCCTGAACACCGGCGCAGGCGCTCGCCTCGTCTTCTCCCCACCGAAACTCGTTACGAGTTCCGCTACTTTGTTGCGTTGGGCCGCTGTTTTTCCTGGACTTATTCAGCC
>DAIRSW010000226.1:0-1095 GCA_036804205.1 Verrucomicrobiia bacterium
TGACACCGTGGTGCCCAAGCCCAAAGAAATGTTCCATCTTGCCACCCGCGCTGGGGCGGAAGCCTTAGGTTGGGGCGAACGCCTTGGACTACTTCAAGCCGGCCATCTCGCCGACTTCGCCATCTGGCACCTGGCCGACCTCACCTACGGCTGCCACGCGCACCCCGGTGAACTTGATGCCGAAACCCTGGCCGCCCTCCTCATCTACCGCGGCGGCCCGCAGGCCCTAAAAACCCTCTGGATCGACGGCCAAGCTCTGCCAGCAGTTTGAGTCTGATCTCGCTCGGAGCCTTTTTATCGCGGGACTAAGAATCCACCAAACCGACACGCAGACCACAATCAGTCATCATCAAAATAGTGGTTGTTCTTAGCCTTGGCCTCCTTCAGCCTTTGGTAGTCCAGAAAATGAAGGTTGGCCTGGATATTGTCCGTGTTGGAATACACGTAGCTAAGAAAAAACTCGCTCACCGTAGCAGAGCGTTGGGCCAATTCTTCGGTTAGCCGAAGGATCAGGGCCGGACGCTTCTTATTTTCCTCCTCGAAAGTCTTCCACCAAACGCGGGCACTCCCGGTGGTGTTCTCCCAATCGAGATGGTGTGTTTTAAGGTTTTCGATACGTTCGCGCATGCGCTTCTCCGACCAATTGCGGGAGTCCGAAATAAAAATCGAGCCCGCACCGGGAGATGCCGACACGGCTCCCATGGTGGGGCGTGGAGGCAAAGCGGAAAGAGCCTCCTCACGCAGTTCGGCATCGCATCGTGGCAAAGTTTTTTTGCCGCGCTCAATGATCGGCTCGCTCATATTCAACACTGTGTCCGCGCCAATTTCGACTCGGGTGACTCCCTCGTTGGCCAGCTCGGCCCATCGATAATCGACGCCGTCCACTGCGCGACCAATTAAGCGGTGCAGACCGCGCGCGCCGGTGCCCAGCTCATACGCCTCCTTGGCAATGGCATCCAAGGCGTCCGATGTGAATTGAAGATCAATACCGTGCAACCGGGCCATGGTCACCTGACGCTGAAGGGCTGAGTTTTCAAGACCCTCACTCACGATCGCCCGCAGATCCTTGTGTGCGAGTTCATGCAGCACGGTCAG
>DAIRSW010000226.1:1105-1976 GCA_036804205.1 Verrucomicrobiia bacterium
TGGCGAAGCGACCAATAAACTCTGGGATCAAACCGTAGGTGACCAGATCATTGGTTTCTGCTTGGCACAAAGCCTCATAAATGGGCTGATCGGGATAAGGCTGGTCCGCTGCTTCCTCGGGCAGCGCTAAAAACCCGATCCGCGCCTGCCCTTTGCCCAGGCGCTGCTGAACAATATCCTGGAGACCGACAAAGGCTCCGGTGCAGACAAAAAGCAGACGCGAGGTGTCCACGGGCTTACCGGAACGACCTTCGGTTTCTGACACACGCCCGTCGAGCAAGCTAAGCAGGGCATTTTGAACGCCCTCACCGCTCACGTCACGCTGACCGCCCGTGTCTTGCTTACGGATTTTGTCGATCTCATCAATAAAAACAATACCCTTCTCCGCTTTTTTCGGATCGTCGCCTGCTTGATGAATGAGGGAATCGATCACTGAATCCACCAGATTCCCTTTATAACCGGATTCGACCATGTCAGTTGCGCTGGCGAAACCCACCGGCACCCCGAGAAACCCGGCCAAGGAACGCACCAGATAAGTTTTCCCAACCCCGGTCGGGCCCATGATAAGAATATGTTGAGGCCCCAGGTCGTCATGACCCCGGTCGCGCCACGCCTGGGAGATATAATGAGCATACACCGCCACCGCAATATCACGCTTAGCCCGTGCTTGCCCCCGCACAAAGCGATCAAGATGTGCAATCATTTCACTGGGCGAAGGAAGCGGCGAGGACATCGAGTGGATTTATTTCAAATAGAGATTTTTAGCATGCTGGGATGCGCACAAAAGCACCACTTCTGCTTGATTGTGGGGAGACTTCAATGAAGGCGAGGATAACATCTCCTAGCCCGGCGCCAAACTCGGTGACCCGCA
>DAIRSW010000226.1:1986-2432 GCA_036804205.1 Verrucomicrobiia bacterium
GGTCAGCGTTACCGGTGTGGCCAGGCGTTTACCATCGGTCGCGTCGAGAGCATACTCGGCGGTGTGCTCCCGGCTGATTAGCTCGACACATGCGGCGATGCGATACCTAGAAGATGCCTCAATGCCTGTGGAAAGAAAAAGATTCGTAGGCGGGTTCATGGCGTGTGCTTAAGCAGAAGCATTAGGATTGGAAGCGGCGTTGCAAAATAGTGACAGTGAGAGAAATTAACTTGAAGGCGGAGTCTCTTTCTCAGTGCCGCCTTTATCACCATGCCCCCTTATCTCAAGCAATGCCTTTAGGTTCGAGACTATTTCTGCGGTTAAGGGATGCTCCGGGCCATAGTTCGATTCGCGAATCTGTAGTGCGCGGCGAAGTAACGGTTCCGCCTCTTCTATCCGGCCAGTATTTGAGAGCAGAACAGCTAGGTTGTTCAAGCTGATGGCCA
>DAIRSW010000227.1:0-2400 GCA_036804205.1 Verrucomicrobiia bacterium
GTCGCCTTTTTTCAAAGAAGTGGGTCGTTGAAGAGTTGCCAGCAACATCAGAGTCACGTTTCGCACTTCTTGCAACGGACGGTATCGGCGATGACCTGAAGCCAGAGAAGGTCGAAGCTTTCGGCTATTGGTTCTGCAAGAAATTCGGCCCCATGCCACCGCGATCGCGCTGGCATAGCATTCGGCAAAGCTTAAGACATTGGCCGACCCCCAAGCACACCGACGATAAAACCATTGCTATCTTACACTCAATTCCATGACACAAGCCCAAAACAACTCCCCCCGTTCCGACCGGCCCAGAACAGTCCGCGACCGCAACGGCATCGAGTATATTCTCCAAAAGAAGATCGGCGAGGGTGGTCAAGGGACCGTATGGCAGGTCAATGGAGGCACCTTGGCGGCGAAGATAATACGCAAGAGATCAAGTCACCACCGGGAAAGCCTAAGCGGAAAATTGGCCTTTATCCGAAGACTGGATTTGAAAGGCCTTCCTATCGCACAACCGCTGGAAACCCTTGCGGAGCCCCACTGCGGATACGTGATGCGTTTCCTACGGGACATGGTGCCAATAAAATCTCTCTATGAACCTGTCAGCGGTGGCGCAATGACGCCCGAATGGTATATTAGCACCGGCGGGTTGGACCGTCGCATTAGAATGATGGCTAAGCTCGCAGCTCTGCTCGCCCAACTACATGCAAAGGGGCTCATCTACGGGGACCTTTCGGGGGACAACATCTTCATCTCTGAATCCATAGAACATGAAGAACTTTGGTTAATTGATCCGGATAACTTGACTTACCAATCGCAACCCACCGGCTCCGAATCCTGCACCTACACACCCGGCTTCGGTGCTCCCGAATTGGTGACGCAAACCGGCTGTTCCTCAAGCCTAAGTGACAACTACGCTTTTGCTGTTTTGTGTTTTAAGGTGCTCTCACTAGTTCACCCCTTTCTAGGAGATTTCGTCACCGAGGGAGAACCAGAACTCGAAGAAGCGGCCTTCGAGGGCAAGATGCCCTGGATCGAAGATCCCGAGGATGACACAAACCGCACCGCACACGGTGTTCCACGCGATTGGATACTTTCCTCTCAGATGCGAAAAAGATTCGGGCAGACTTTTGGCCGTGGCAAGCTGGACCGCACCCAGCGCCCATCGGCTGCGGAGTGGGCGGAGGTTCTGGATGTTGCTGCCAATTCAGTCATCCAATGCTCCGGGTGTGGAGCCAGTTTATTCTTCAACCAACCGTCGTGCCACTACTGTGGCGCTAGCCTGCCCCGGTTTTGCTGGATGGACACATTTCTGTGGGATCCTGTTCGCAAAAAACCATTTTTAACGCCCGCGAAAAAAACAAAACGTTTCCACCATGCAGTCATTACGAAACCCCACCCACACAGCCTAACGAATGCAGTCGCATATGGGAACCGGGCGGAGGACCAAAACGAAATCCTTTGCTCCTTTGTATTTGATGGCACTCGGCTGGAGATCCATCACCCGGAGGGCCTTCCATCCGGGACACGCCTGATTCAAGCAGGAAATCCCATCAAGCCCTCCAGCGTTAAGACGGTAATCAGCTTAGGCAATTCGACCCGCAAATTGGAGATCCATTTTGGGCCTGCAGATCAAGAACACTATTTCCTCACTTTCTCCATCAAAAACCCACGCAAATGAAATACAGCGATCTTAGCCATGGCAAACAAACCAACCTGGAATTGAGCTTTAAAACGATCCCAGGTGAACTCCCGCGCTCAGGCGATGATGTTTCATTGAACCTTGGCGATAACGAGGCTGAAGTTCGCATAAAAACACGGAATGGCACACTGATCGCCACGCCGAAAACTCAACCCAGCCAAGACCAATTAAATAAACTGTTCGATGGCGGTTGTTACCGCCTCTGCCGGGTCCTCGCCGCATCCAAAGAGCGACTCATTATCGCTGTTCACGAGTTCCCGGAGGAACTTCACCTCCCCGAAGCTCTTCGTATCGGGGTCGACGAAAAAGTGATTGATCTCGCGCGTAAGAAAAGGAAGGCATATACTTCCGTTGAAGAGGTCGTGAATTGGTTAAATGAAGAATTGGTCCTTTCAGGAAACCACTCAGACGATGAATATGTGTTTTTGACAGGAACGCCTGGAAATCAACGCAAACTAGCCGGTGCATTCCGTTTAATGGGACAATCGGTCAGTGTTGACGTAAAAACTGACGCCGAAGGCCGCTTGGAGGTGGAGCGTGTCGTCTATACACAAAATAATTCTTCAGCTGAAGATGCCCGAAGCATCCACCTCGTTCGGGGCAATATCCGCTTTGTCGACGGCACGCTCGCCCAGGAATTCCGCGGACTCGCCAAAGACCTCATTGATCAGGTTATTAAAGACGGCGACAGTTATTTGGATCTCTGGCGT
>DAIRSW010000228.1:0-2374 GCA_036804205.1 Verrucomicrobiia bacterium
ACACCAACCGCCACACCTCCCCTTGCATGACCCGGCCAAGGTGCAGAAAGATCCAACCCACGAACTCGGGGTTTGTGGCCGCCAACAGGTAAACAATGGCGTTGAGCAACACCACTCCTTTGATCAATCCCGGGATGGCCCAGTGTCCGAATCGTTTTTCTAGCTGATTTAAAAATTTTTCCATAACAAACTTGTCTTGCCCACAGGATGATGGACAAAGCATAATTTAACGCCATTCTGCTGAGGTGAAGATCGATATTGTGACCCTTTTTCCCAGTATGTGCGAAGGTTTCTTTTCCGCGAGCATGCTCGATCGCGCAAGCAAGAAAGGCCTGGCGCAACTGCAAGCGGTGAATCTTCGCGATTTTGCTTTCGATAAACACCGTGTGGTTGACGACAGCCCCTACGGCGGCGGACAGGGAATGGTGTTAAAACCCGATCCTTTTTTTGCGGCGGTGGATGCGCTTCGCTCACCAGAATCACGGGTCATTCTGATGAGCCCAAGCGGCACACCATTTTCGCAAGCTCACGCGGCACGGCTTTGTCAGGAGCCACATCTCATTCTCCTTAGTGGCCACTATGAAGGGGTGGATCAGCGGGTGGCCGACCATTTGGTGGATGAAGAACTTTCGATCGGAGATTATATTTTGACCAATGGAACACTCGCCGCGGCCGTGGTGGCTGATGCGGTGGTTCGTTTGATTCCCGGCGTGCTTGGCAATGCAGCTTCACCGCAAGAAGATTCCTTTAGTGATGGTTTGCTCGAACACCCGCAGTACACCCGGCCGGAGGTGTTTCAAGGCTGGCCGGTTCCCGAAATTTTGTTGAGCGGCAATCACGGAGCCATTGAAGCGTGGCGCCTCCAACAACGATTGGAGCGCACCCGGCAAAGACGTCCGGATCTTTTTCCGGACGCCCCAACCTCATAAGGAAAGCCACTCGGCCTGTAGCAAGCGATGTCGAGCGAAGCCTGCTGGCTTAGTGCACCGACTCGCCTCTAACCTCGATTTTCTCCGGGGCTTTGTCGACAGGCACGTTGGGTGCGGAAGTAATGCTGGACCAGCCCGCTCCGCTCGGGGCAAGCCAGCGGACTGCATTGCCCATAACTTTCCTCACCGGCTCTTGGTGGTAAGTGGGATAGGTCTCGTGACCCGGACGGAAGTAAAAAATTTTTCCTGCCCCACGATGCCAGGTGCATCCACTGCGAAAGACTTCCCCGCCTTCAAACCAAGAGATCATAAGGGTCTCGTCAGGATCAGGGATGCTGAAGGGTTCACCATACATTTCTTCCTCTTGGATCTCAAAGTAAGATCCAACCCCTTCGACAATGGGGTGCCCGGGTTGGCACACCCAAATCCGTTCTTTCTCACCTGCCTCACGCCAGCTCAAAGCGCAAGGCGTGCCCATGAGACGACGGAAAATTTTCGAAAAATGCCCGGAGTGCAGGACCATCAAACCCATGCCTTCCCAGACGCGCTTGGCCACCTTCTCAACGATCACATCGCTCACTTGATCATGGGCGGCATGACCCCACCAGCTAAGCACGTCGGTGTTGGCAAGAACTTCATCGCTCAATCCATGGTCGGGCTCTTGCAAGGTCGCGGTCCGTACTTGAATCCCTGGCACCTGCTCGCGCAAAGCATCGGCGATGGTGGTGTGCATGCCTTCAGGATAAAGCTTTTTCACGATGGGATGTTTGTGTTCATGGACGTTTTCGCCCCAGACAGTAACGGAGAGGGATTTTGACATATTTATTGGGAGTTCAAATCAGAATTTGCAGGCTAAAAAAGCCTGGATGGAAAGCAAGCGAAAGATGCTCTGAGAAAAGCGTCACCCCCCGTTGTTTTTAAGCTCCTTGGCTTCTCCGCTGAGGCGAAGTCAAGAGGCTCCAGCACGACTCCGTGCTTGACAGCTACGCCGATGCTGCGGTTTGCTAAATCCTGCTTGGTTTCACCCTGGTCACTTTCTTTTGTCTCTCACCATGAAAAAAATTCTTATCACAGGCTCCTCCGGTCTTATCGGCTCTGAAGTCGCAGTTTACTTTGGCAGAGAAGAAAATTACACCGTTCATGGCGTGGACAACAATCAACGCGCCGTTTTCTTTGGGCCACAAGGCGACACGCGTTGGAACCAGGAACGTCTCGCCGACTCCCTCCCTCACTTTGTCCATCACGAACTCGATATTCGCAACCGCTCTGGCGTGATTGACCTAGTCAAAAACGTCCAACCGGACGTGATCGTACACACCGCCGCGCAACCGTCCCACGACCGAGCCGCAGCGATTCCTTTCGATGACTTCGACACCAATGCAGTGGGCACCCTCAACTTTTTGGAGGCCGCCAGGCGAGCCTGTCCGGAATCACCGTTCGTTCAC
>DAIRSW010000229.1:0-2373 GCA_036804205.1 Verrucomicrobiia bacterium
GTTCCGTGGGCAAAAACTCCAAACGAAACAACCGGTCACGTGGCACGGGCGTCCCTCCCGTGTTTGGAATCTGGCGTTGCCATTCACGCCATCCCGCAGCTTGTTTTCAGCCATGATCACCCTGTTTGAACGCATCACCATAGATCCGCTGATCTGCCACGGAAAACCGTGTATTCGCGGCCTGCGTTACCCGGTCGAAACCGTTTTGGAATGGCTGGCAGCCGGCATGTCGCCAGCTCAGATTCTGAATGATTACGAGGATCTCACCGACGCCGATATCCGTGCCGTTCTAGCCTACGCATCCGCCTTGGCAAAGACCCGCTCGACCATCGTCCTAACCTCGTGAAGTTTCTGGTGGACGCCCAATTGCCCCGGCGTTTGGCACGCGCACTTATTGAGTGGGGCTACACCGCTACCCACACGCTTGATCTGCCCAAAGGTAACGAGACCTCGGATTTAGAAGTGACGCGGTGGGCGGACGCACACGACGCCGTGGTGATGACCAAGGACCACGATTTCATGGAGTCACGAATGCTCAAAGGAACGCCCAAGAAGCTATGCATCATGCGCCTTGGCAATACTGACAACGATACACTCATAGCTTTGGTGGCTAAGCATAGGGCAACGCTTGAGACTGCGCTTCAACAGTCAGGTTGCGTAGAATTTGGGCGTGATTTCCTGGTGGTGCATCCTTGACGGAAAACAGGCGGCAAATTGTTTCCGCATGCGCGTCTGGATCATAAACCCTTTCGACGAATTGCCCGGAGAACCCGGTCGGCCGGGACGTTTCTGGTCGCTTTGCCACTTGCTAGCCGAGCAAGGACACGACGTCACCTGGTGGACGGCGGACTTTTCGCATAGGCGGAAAGTGCGGCGCGGCGCCGAGCCTTTAGTCGAAGATGAAGATTTAAGATTAAGGGATGGAAATAAAATGCCGGCGGAAATTTTTCGGGAATCGGCAAACCAACCCCTCGCCCACGGCGCGCCCAGCGGTCACGCCCTACCCACTCATTCCCTTAATCTTAATCTTTTATCTTCATCGCGCTCCGCGTCGGAGCGCTTCTCCATCCGCCTAATACCCGTCTCTCCCTATCAGTCCAACGTGGGCTTGGCGCGGCTGCGCAGCCATCGGGTTTTCGGGCGGAATCTGGAGTCCGCCCTGCGCGCGGAGACGGCGGCGGGCCGGCGGCCCGACCGCATAGTGGCCAGCTGGCCGCCGATGGAGGGCGGCGAGGTCGCGGTGCGCCTCGGGCGGGAATGGGGTGTGCCCGTGACCATTGACGTCATGGATGCATGGCCGGAGGCCTTTACCGCCTTTATCCCCGGCCCGGCTTGGGTGGCGAAATTACTGCTCGCGTCCTGGCGAAGCCGCGCGCGGGCGGTGTTTTCCGCGGCGGAGCGCGTCTCGGGCGTGGGACGGGCCTTTTTGGATTACGCCCGCAGCTTGGGCGCAAGCGGCCCCACCCACCTGACCTACCTCGGCGCTTGGTTTGAAGTAGCGGGAGCATCCTGCTCCCGTCCTCAAACCAGCGAGCTGGAAGCTCCCTCCACTTTGGTGCCGCTGCGCCTGCTCTACCTCGGCAACATCGGGCGCAGCCAAGCTCTGGACACCGTCGTAGAGGGTGTGGCCTTGGCACGGGCGCAAGGACACGACGTGCGGCTTGATATCGCGGGCAGCGGCGAGCGCGAAGCGGAACTGAACCAAGCGATTCAGTCGGCGGGCGTGGGTGATGTGGTGAGCCTGCATGGATTTTTGTCGGGAAAGGAACTCGAAGCGCTTGTGGCGCGGGCGCATGTCGGGGTGAACCCGGTGCGGGGAGAATCCCTGATCGCGTGCCCCTACAAGGTGGCCGATTACTTGGCGGTGGGCCTGCCGGTGCTGAACAGCCTTCCCGGCGAACTAGCCGACCTGCTTGCCGCGTTCGGTGCAGGCCGAAGCTTTGTGGCGGGAAGTCCCGAGACCTTCGCCGCCGCCCTGGCGGCTTGGTCGCGTAAACCGGAGTCGCTAGCCGCGATGGCGCGCGGTGCCCGCCGCCTCGGCGAAGTCTGGTTCGCCCGAGAAAAAACCTACCCTGCGCTGTCGCGCTTTATGATCGGCGAAAAAGAGTAGCGGGAGCATCCCTGCTCCCAAGGAGAACGGACATTCCTGTCCGTTGGCTCGAAACACCCATTTCCCCAAGTTTTAAAAACTTAATAACGTAAGAGCCGCAAAGAAGTGAAAAACAAAGCCTGCTGCACTGCATCACCTTGCGAACTTGGTTATGGTTCCTCGCTGTTTCCGGTGGGTAAGGAAGAGTGAGCCACAGATACGGCGCCTGATGAGCGCCGTCGGTAACGGAGTTCCGCTGCGCGAAACGAGGGTGGTCGATGTTT
>DAIRSW010000230.1:0-2362 GCA_036804205.1 Verrucomicrobiia bacterium
ATGATCCTCATGATGATGATGGTGGTGGTGCCCGTGGTCATGCGATTCCTTCTTTTCGCCAGCTTGCCAGTCCAACAGATCGACGCCATGCTTGCTAAGTTCTTCGACCCTCGGAGGCTTTAAGGCATTCAACCACGACTCGTAGCCCAAACCAATACTAAATATGGTTTTAGAGTTGTTCACCTGCTCCATGTCACTTGGCGAGGGAGAAAATGTGTGGGGATCTGCGTCGCCGCTAATGATGGCTCCCACCACGAACTCTTCGCCTGCAACTTGCCGCACCCAATCCGCAACGAACTCGGTGGTCCCCAAGACGGATAATTTTTCTTCCGCTTGGGAAGAAGTGCTAGTGAAAAGACTCAGCGAAAGGCCGAGGCAAATGAACGGGAGAAAGGAACGTTTCACACCTCCCTTATTGCAACAAGTTTGCATTAAGGCAACCTTTTTCGTTCAACGACGTGCTCGGCCGGGGCCGCGTGGTGTTTCACGGGTGTAGCCCAAACGTGCCTCATTGGTCGGTGCGCCGAATGTGCGAGTATCCGTAAAGGTGTCGACCGGAATGGAAGCCGACCCACCACCGCGGAGTTGGCGGCGCTCTTTAATCCAAGGCGTGGGCCGATGATAAGCGGTCAGGTCCCTAGGGTAAGCGGTGCGGGTCATGCCAACCTTGAGGTTGTGTCGGATCTCAAAATGCAAATGAGCGCTGTACATTCCACGGTTGTTGCCCATGGTCCCGATCTTCTGACCTCGCTGCACCCGTTGCCCTTCCTTGACGTCCACCCTCTGGAGGTGGCCGTAGAGCGAGTCTATCAGCTTCACCTTGCCGCCGTCGCGGTAGGCGTGTCTGATGATCACCACATTACCCCAGCCTAGGCGCACGTCGCGGGCAAAGACCACCACTCCATGGCCGATATTATAAATTGGGTCGCCGAGATCCGAGTTGCCGCCGCCCACACCGTTCCAGTCCTCACCCAAGTGGCTAGAGGCGCGAAAGCCTCGAGCCATATAATAGCCCTTGGCATCAGGAGGGCCGACCGGGAGATCGAAACCATCTGCAACCGGCGTCCGAACAGTTCGCTGGGCTAAAGCCGGAGCGGCGCCAATAAAGAAGCAAAACAGGAAAATAATAAGAGGAAATAAACGCACAACCGAAAGGGACAAAGGGAAGAGGGATAAGTTTACGCGGTGGACATCCGAAACTGTCGCCATAAAGCAAGATGCACGGCCACCAAAAATACTAAACAGAACAGGGTAAGCACAAGTGCATTAAAAACATAGAGATTCAGCGGTAAACCCCAATATTGCTTTGTTGGGCCAAAAAAGACGCGCCCGGAGCCGCCGCGATAGTCCGCTTCCTCAATTTCCGCGTTCACCACCAGATCCATAATCTTCTGGTTCACGTACAACTGTTCAGCCGTCACCCTAGTTGGACCTGATTCCACGCGATGTGTTCGATCCAACTCATTCGTCCGCAAAGCCCTATCCAAGCGGGCGAGCTCAGCAAACACCGCTCGTTCCTCTTGACCTTCAGCACCCGAAACTCGAGCTAGAGCGACTTTCAAAAGATCCAAACGCTGCACCTCCTCCTGGGTCAAGGTTTCACGGCTTACCAAGCTTTGCAGCTCTCTTTGAATCGCGCCCTGACGTCGATTCAACGGATTGAGCTTCGCCTGAGCAACCACCATCGCCTCATACGCCCAGCGGGTCGGAATAAATTCGCACAGAAACGGCACCTCAAGATCACTTCGAGACGATTCAGGAGCATCATCTCCACGTTGCAAAAGGCGATCCATCGCGTAGGCCAGGTCAAAATTGCGATTCATCTCCTCGTATTTGATGAGTGCACCAGCCAGCATGATTTGTGGGATCAACACCAAGGGCACGATGTTAGCAGCCGATTTAGAGTCCGGCGACAGAGCAGAAACAAAAAGCCCAATGCAAACTCCGCACAACGCGGTCAGGAACATGAATGAAAAATGGATCCAAAACATGCCGCGCAGCTCGAGAATTAAGTTTCCCAAGTACAGAAATAATCCGCACTGCACCCCTGCGAAAACGGCTAAAGCCAGAAGTTTCGCGATCACATAGTAGCCAAACCTTGCGGTAAGATTGCGTTCTCTTTGCAAAATAAGCCGGTCCCGGATGATATCATCCGCGCTATTGGTCAAACCGAGAAACATCGCAACTAACAAACTCAAAAACAAGTAGGTTGGCAGATGAAAGGCCGAGGCAAAAGTATAATCCCCGGTCTCAGAGTATCTTAGCACCCCAGCGATCAGCAAAGCTAAAGCCGGCGCCTCCACCATCGTGATCCAAAAGTTTGCTTTGTTGCGGAGCTTACTTCGAAAAGCGCGACTCAGTT
>DAIRSW010000231.1:0-2347 GCA_036804205.1 Verrucomicrobiia bacterium
GGTCATCGGCGCAACAAAGTCCTGCACTTTTTTCGCCAAATCCGGTTCCTGGCCCCACTCGCCAACGCGACGAACAATGGCGCTTCCTACCACGACGGCATCCGCAAACTGCGCTGCTTCCATAGCTTGTTCCGGCGTCGAAATTCCAAATCCAATGGCGATAGGCAAAGAAGTGGCCGCTCGCAGCTTTTCTATCTGCCCGGCAATACTGGTCGATAACTCAGCTTGTTCACCAGTAACGCCTTCGCGAGAGACATAGTAGATAAAGCCGGTGCCAGTTTGAGCAATCGCGTCCATTCGGCTTGCTGACGTGGTAGGCGCGATCAACCGGATCAGATCTAACCCGGTTCCCGTAAACTCGTGATTAGCGAGGCTTTCTTCCGGCGGCAGATCGAGAAACAGAACCCCGTCAACACCGGCTTCTGAGGCGTCGTTAAAAAATTTCTCGTATCCGTATTGATAAACCGGGTTAAGGTATGTGAAAAGCACTAAGGGCAGCTCGGAAGTTTTCCGGATTTCTTGAACCGCTTTAAGAACTCCAATTAAACTCGCCCCAGCTTCCAAAGCACGCTGAGCCGCGAGCTGATTCACCAATCCATCGGCTAGGGGATCAGAAAAAGGCACCCCCAACTCCAATATATCGACCCCCGCTTTTTCCAAGCTCAATGCCAATGCAACGGTTGCCTCAAGGGTGGGGTCGCCGGCAGTTATGTAGGCGACGAAACCCTTTTGGTCAGCCTCTTTGAGTCGTTGAAAAGTTGAGGAAATACGTGTCGACATGAGTTTCTTAAGAAATGGGTTGTGCTTGACCGGATGAGGCGTCCGGCGTGGTAATAGCTATTTGGGCTTCGTCCGGCTGGGTGTCTTCCTCCTCAATCTCGGGCACGGTTCCGCCAAGAAGAACAGACAAGCCGTGTGTTTCTTCGAGGCTTTCCAAGGCAATCTTCACCATCATGGTTAGGGGCACGGAGAGCAACATGCCGATCGGTCCGAACACCCAACCCCAGAGAATAAGTGACATCACAATGACCACCGGACTCAGGTTGAGTTCTTTGCCCATAAACCGCGGCTCAATGATGTTGCTAACAAAAACGTTGATCGCTAGGTAGCCGATCGAAAGCACTGCGCCGTGCACCACTCCGTAGGACATCAAGCTCAGAGCGATACCTGGTATGGCGGCGACCAACGATCCTATGGTCGGAATGTAGTTAAGAAGAAAAGCCAAGGTGCCGAGGAGGATGGGATACTCCACCTTCATAACAAACAACAAAACTCCAATTAACAATCCGGTAAGCAGACTCATCACCGTCTTCATTCCCATGTAGTGCCTTAAATTCTCTACCATCTGCCGAAGGGCAAAACGCGTTTTGTCTGACAAACCGCGCATGGCCTTAAATTTCGCCGGCAACATGGCTGCTTCCAGCAGCAGGAAGATGGTGATCAATAATATGATGAAGGCGTTCCCGGCCAAACGACTCAAAGTCGCTGCCGTGTCCCCCACCAATCGCAAGCCGGTGGCAAAGCCCACTGCTTCGCGCAACTCAAGTTCGGGTGCTGCCATGCCTTGGTCCTCCAGAAAATCTAAAACTTGGTTACTTTGCTCAAACAGACGTTCCTGATAAGACGGCAGTTTAGTAGTCAGCTCATTGAGCGACCGGGCGATGATAGCACCGCCAATGGTTAAGATTGCGGCCAGGAGGCAGATAAGCACTAACAAAGCTATGACCGTGGGCAAACCGCGACGTTGGAGGCTGAGCAAAACAGGGGTGGTGATGACCGCCAAAAAGATCGAAAGAAGGATCGGCACCAACACCGGTGCCGCCGTTTTCATTCCCGCAATGATAATAACCCCCGCCGCCAAAGTGACCATGAGGTCTCGAAGGCGATTTGAAGAATGGGGAAATGAACCGGGTTGGGTCGTCACGAAAATGTCTGCTACAAAAGAAGGGATCTTCAAGATCTAAGCACAAGGCCAGTTCTTGCAGTTATCGCAACATGTCAAAAGCTCTGACTGACCACAAGCTTTTCTTGCCTGCGGCCAAAAAAATGACTCAACATGAAATCCCTTTGCTGGCCTGTCGGCGTAAGACATCCCGAAATTGCACTATGCGACGCTCGGTTTGTTTTGTGCGGAAGGCCCGCGACCCAGCGCCACAAGGATTTTGTCAACTGCCGCCTGCGCGGTGATGCCATGTTTTTCTCGCAAGATCGGCACGGAACCGTGCTCGATAAATTGATCGGGCCAGGCAACGCGGACCACCGGCGTGTGAATGTTTTGATCATGCAAATGCTCAATCACCGCCGCTCCATAGCCATTATGCAAAACATGATCTTCTAATGTGCAAAT
>DAIRSW010000232.1:0-2258 GCA_036804205.1 Verrucomicrobiia bacterium
ATCAGGTGGTCACGAGCAGTTTCAGCCTCGGTCTAGCTGAGGCTTCGACCACGGCTTGGAACATGCCAGCGATTTGCTTGGAGCTGACTTTATGAGTGCGAGCGCCGCGTTGCGGTTCGATGACTTGACAGAAGGCAACGGCGCGGCGCATGGGGCTGTCGGCATCTTCGATCTCGCCGCGTATGTCCTGCTTGCTGAGTGCCTTCCAGCAACCGATGATGCGGGCGGCATCGTCCACTTTGAGCTGGTTGTCATCGTCGGCCAGCAGACCTTGGAGGCGGGAACTGACGTGGGCTTTTTCAATGGTCAGCACGATGACTTTATAATCGCAGAGCAGATCGAGCTGAACCGCTTCGGAGAAGGTGATAACGTGGAGCTGATGGCCGAAAAGGGCTTCATCATCCATGGAGCAGAGGGTGACGCTGTCGCGCTCTGCGGTGGCTTTGGCCATGGGGGCGTAGATGCGGGGTGTCGCCGTCATGTAGAGGCGCTTGGCTGCGCGGATGAACTCGGCATCGTGGACTTTGACGAAATTGCTCTCACTCTCGTTCTCAAAGGTGGCCCCGGTGGTGCGGTGGGCTTCGTCGCAGACGATCAGATCGAAAGCATCGAGACCATGGAGATGCTGAGCGCGTCTGATAACATCGATGGAATGGTAAGTGGAGAAGACGACGCTCATGTGGTGCGCGTCGTGGCGCTTGGCCATTTCGGCAGCGAGGCGCTTGGCATCGGTGGTGGCGGGGTAGCGTAGCTCGTGCGCGAAGGTTTCGACAGTGTCTTCGTCACGCTTGCGCTTTTTGCCGACTTCATCATCGGAGCAGACGGCAAAGCTGTGGAGAGGGATGTCGCTCTCCTGAGTCCATTCGGTGAGGGTCTGGGAGAGCAGAGAGAGGCTGGGAACAAGGAAGAGCACCCGCTTGTTTGCGCCTGCGATGTCTTCGGCGATCTTGAGGCTGGTGAAGGTCTTGCCCGTGCCGCAAGCCATGATGAGCTTGCCACGGTCGGCGCTCTTGAGACCGGAGAGCACCGATTTATGAGCGGAAATCTGGTGGTTGCGGAGTTCTTTCTTCTTTTTGAGAACGGGAGGCTGGCTGGGCTGATACTTCGACCAGTCGATTTGGCTGTTTTCCAGATCCTTGAGATCGATCTTGGTGACGGCGGGTTGTTGGCCTACGAGGGCGAGTTCTGCGTTTTCCGTCCAGTGGCTGGTGGTGCTTACAATGATGCGGTGCGTGAAGGGCTTTTGCCCCGATGCAGTGAAGAAGCTGTCGATGTCAGACTTTTTGACCCGGTAGTCTTCGGCGTAGAATTTGCACTGGATCGCGTGAAATTCGTCCGTGCCGCTGGTTTTGGCGACGAGGTCGATGCCGGTATCGCGTCCATCCAGTCCCTGTTCCTTCGCCCAATCGGCATAAGTCCAGATATGGCTGTAGAGGTCTGCATAGGTCGCCTCATGCCGAAAATAGGTCAGAATCAGTTCCTCGAAGTAGGTGCCTTTTTCCCGCTCCGTGACGGAGGCGCTGCGGTATTGTGACAACAAACTTTGAAGGGGACTCATTGGGGAGCGATTAATGGAATGTTGATACACCACGAGCAAGATGGAAACGCGTTTTTTCGGGATTTAGCACCATTCCGAGCAACAGAAGTAGGGCCATGATTAACCCTACCTCTTGAATAGAGTGAAAAATTCTCTATCCTACAGGAACCCAAAAGACGACATGGCAAGCGCACCAGCTTAGCGCTTACTCGCACCTGATGACTATTTCCATGTCACCTTCTGCGGTCCGCGCCGGCTTCTTTAGCGGCCCTTCGCGATCCATCGATTAACAATCGAGCTGGAGTGGAGCACCCCGCGGGAGTTTGGCTTAGGAGTGAGAAGGTTCGAGAAATGTCAGTTTATTCGAACGATTATGGCAACATGACAATTTCACTCTTAATTTATTCAAAGCTGCCGTTTGGTGGATTTTACTATCAAGATTGGAATGAGGATGATACTTTTGATCGCTTTTCAAAGCGTTTTGAAAGGTAGACTAAACTTATTCGGAAACCTCACGACTTCATGGCGCTAGGGCATTCCTAAATGTGTTAAAGCTAGCTTAGTTGAGGCGGATAATTAACGGCTGAAAGCTATTGGATAAGTGCTTTCCTCGGCTCTGACGACATGACCGGACCTGGCAAGCATTCCAAACTTTCAAGCAAAGTTCGAAAGCCCTCCGAAGCGATCATGTGCCCTTACCTGCCGCCTCCCCTAATCCAGC
>DAIRSW010000233.1:0-2244 GCA_036804205.1 Verrucomicrobiia bacterium
ACCACCGTTCCTCCAACCAAACGCAAGCAGAACGAAGAACCGGACGATGCCGCCCCGACCCAAACCCTCCATTCGCGCTCAGTGATGCTGACGTCAGAACGACTTGGGGTGGTGGCCAAGATGGATCTGATCGAGTCACGCACCGATTTGTTTGCTCAAACCACGGTCTGTCCGGTGGATTATAAAGCCGGTCATCCGCGCGAGACGGAGGAAGGTTTGCAGCTCTGGGATACAGACAAAATGCAGTTGGCAGTGCAATGCCTGATTCTTCGCGAACATGGTTATGCCTGTGAGGAGGGGGTGATTTATTATCGCGCCACCAACCAAAGGGTGAGCTTAGCGATCACTCCTGAGCTGGAGCAGTGGGTGTTGCAAACCATTGAAGAAGCCAAAGGCATCATGCGCGGTCCCATTCCCGAGCCGTTGGTGGATTCGCCCAAATGTGTGCGCTGCTCTTTGGCGCCCATTTGTCTCCCGGATGAACATGGATATTTAAAACAAATCACCGAAGCCGAGCCGCCGCCGGTTTCCAAGCCGGTGCGTCGCCTCATGGCACCTGCTCCCGAGGAGAAGGCGCTTTATCTGAATACGCCCGGTCTGTATCTTCGAAGAAAAAACGATACCTTAGTGGTCAAACCGGACGATGGACCAGAGCAGGTGGTGCGCCTTCATGAGGTGCATCATCTGGCCTTGTTTGGACCGGTCCAAGTCAGCACGGGAGTTATTCAAAAGCTCTGTGAGCTGGAGATTCCGATCACCTATTTCAGCACCGGCGGCTGGTTTTACGGCATCACTCGTGGGCATAGTCTAAAAAACATTTTTGTGCGGGTGGCACAGTTTCAAATTGCTCAAGACCCGGCTGCTTGTTTGGTTTTGGCTCGAGCCTTGGTGCGGGGCAAGATTCGCAATCAACGCACACTGCTGATGCGCAATCATGTGAGTCCGCCAGAAGCGGTGTTGAACCGACTGAAACAGGCCCAGGAAGATTGCGAGCGAGCCAAAGATTTGGCCGGCTTATTGGGTCGAGAAGGTGCCGCTGCGCAGGCGTATTTTCAAGAGTTTGACGGCATGCTGAAAGCCGATGCTACCCCCGAGACCGAGTCAGCCCAGGCCGAGGAGCAGGAGCTCTTTTGGCGTGGGTTTCATTGGGAAGGACGAAACCGTCGTCCACCGCGTGATCCGGTGAATGCGCTTCTCTCGCTTTGCTACAGCTTACTGAGTAAAGACTGCACCATTGCGGCTTTGGCGGTGGGCTTGGACCCGTGGCTAGGCTTTTTCCATCAACCCCGCTACGGTCGGCCAGCGTTGGGCTTGGATTTGATGGAAGAATTTCGGCCTTTAGTCGCAGATTCTACGGTCTTGACCTTGATCAACAATAAAATGCTCGACGCACACCATTTTGTGCAAGCGGGGCCAGCGGTGAATTTGACGGCGGCCGGACGAAAAATTGTTTTTGAAGCCTACGAACGCCGGATCAACACGGTCGTTACGCATCCGGTCTTTGGGTATAAGGTGTGTTATCGTCGGGCGATGGAGTTGCAAGCGCGGATTTTGGCTCAAGCCATCACGGGTGAGTTAACCGGTTACACCGCTTTTGTGACCCGATAAAGGCAAGGGACAATGCGTGCGACCTACATTGTGAGCTACGACATAAGTGATGCCAAACGCTGGCGCAAGGTCTTCAAGATTTGCAAAAATTATGGTGCCCACCTGCAATTAAGTGTTTTTGAATGTGACCTCACCGAGCAAGAGCTGGAGCAGATGAGTGGACAATTGGGGGAAGTGGTTCACCATGAGAAAGATCAAGTTTTGTTTATCCGACTTGGCTTAGCCGAGGCACGTGGGGATCGTCAGATCCGCAGTCTTGGAGTAGCCTACCATCATTTTGACGCTCCATGCTTTGTGCTGTGAGCGTGCGAGTTCTTTGACATCAACACAAAATTTTGCGACAAAATCTGCTCCAGCGGCGCTTCGGGTTGGGGCATTTTTTGCGTATTGTGGACGCGAGCGCCTGGTTGGGACAAAGGACCTGGTAAGGCGCTCGCGCTTGAAATGATGAGGAAAAGATGGTGTTGAGCCTTGGTTGCCAGGTAATGAGAGAGGGGCCACGAGGGAACCGCTCGCAAACCTTGACAAAGGCCGTTGAAACTCAATACTTTATGCAGCCGCACTCTCCGCGCGCTTCGGCGCGCGGCTCCATTGAAGCCTGTGGTCACTTCGTCTAGGGTTTGTGTGTTGTAATAC
>DAIRSW010000234.1:0-2204 GCA_036804205.1 Verrucomicrobiia bacterium
ACACCTATGAAAAACGTCTATCTCGTCGCCAACGGCGACCTCCGTACCTCTGCTAATCAAAAATGCGAGGCCGCCCAGGCGGCCATGGAAAAACTCATTACTCAAGCTCTTCAGCAGGAAGGCTATGAGGTAAAACGAGCTCATGGCTTTGACAATGCGAAAGGACATGGCTTTATCGATAGTCAGAAAATGGGTATGGAAGTCTTTCGCGCCATACCAAAAGACGCTCCCCTCATCGTGGCCGAAGCCGTGTGGCAATACAGCCATCACCTGCTGCAAGGGTTATTTTTTCACCAAGGCCCCATTCTTACTCTCGCCAACTGGAGCGGACAATGGCCCGGCCTGGTCGGCATGCTCAATTTGAATGGCTCCCTCCTTAAGGCAGGTGTTAAGTTTAGCTCCCTGTGGAGCGACGATTTTTCTGATGACTTCTTCAAAAAAGGCCTGAAATCTTGGCTCGACTCTGGGCAGATTGTTCATGACACCAGCCATGCCATTGCTTACGAGCGAGCCAATCTCACTGCCGAGGATCAGCAGCTTGGCAAAGAGTTCGCTCAAGAATTCCGCGAACAAAAAGCCATCATGGGCGTTTTTGATGAGGGCTGTATGGGCATGTATAACGCGATCATTCCTGATGAGCTTTTGCACCCGACCGGAGTCTTTAAGGAGCGTCTGAGCCAGAGCAGTCTTTACGCGTCGATGCAGAATGTGACCGATGCGGAGGCCGAAGAGGTTCATCAGTGGTTTCAGACCAAAGGAATGACCTTCCATTACGGAACAAACGAGGAGGAAGAGCTGACCAAAGCTCAGGTTCTTCAGCAGTGCAAAATGTATATCGCCGCCCTGCGTATCGCGGACACCTTTGGCTGCGACTGCATTGGCATCCAATACCAGCAGGGACTCAAGGACCTAGCGCCTGCCTCCGATCTAGTAGAAGGCACGCTCAACAACGTGGATCGTCCGCCGGTCCGGTCAGAGGACGGTTCGAAGGAGCTATTTGCGGGCGAGGCTCTTCCCCACTTTAATGAGGTCGACGAATGCGCCGGGCTAGATGGCTTAGTCACTTATCAGCTTTGGAAAAAACTTGGTTACGATCCAGAAAACACCCTTCATGATCTCCGTTGGGGTCGGCATTACACCGGACCAAGCGGCCAATCAGAGCTGGACGCTTATGTTTGGGTGTTCTTGATTTCTGGAGCCGCTCCTCCCGCACACTTCATCGGTGGCTGGGCTGGCGCGGATGGATTTCGTCAACCACCCATGTATTTCAGACTTGGCGGCAGCACCTTGCGAGGCATCAGCAAACCCGGCTGGATTGTTTGGAGTCGAGTTTACATTATGGACCAGAAGCTGTGTTTTGACACTGGCCTAGGGGAAGTAGTTGAACTGCCAAAAGCAGAAACCGAAGATCGTTGGGAGAATAGCACACCGCAATGGCCCATCATGCATGTGGTGCTTCAAGGAGTCTCTCGTGACCAGATGATGGCAAGGCACGCTTCCAATCATATCCAGGTTGTTTATGCACCCGATCGCGCCGCTGCGCGTCGCGGCATGATAGCGAAGGCCTCGGCGATGAAAGAACTCGGACTCGAGGTTTCCTTTTGCGGTGATATCAGCTAACAACCCGGTCGCTGGTTCCTCACAAGTTCATGTCAGAAGCGCGGACAGAAATTCTTAAGCGTATCCGGGAAGCTCTTCGTGAGCCAGCCGAGAGACCCCACGTTTTTTCAGGCACCGGCCCACACTCTTCAACTGACATCGAAAGTTGGCTTCCGGCAGTCCCGCCCACTTTTGAAGAGCAAAGAGAATTGTTCTCTACGAACGCGGCTGCTCTGCAAGCTGACTTTCAGTATTTCGCCTCTGCCACGGCTGCAACCAGCTATTTGGACGGCCTTAGGAAGAGGGAACGATGGCTTCTCGGCGTCAAACATCCTGACCAACTTCTTGGGCAGCTGACTGGCCAACTTGAGGTCAAATGGCTCGAATATCCACCCACGGGTAAGGCGGATATGGAGACCTGCGATGTCGCTTTCACTCGATGCAATGCTCTGATTGCTCAGACCGGCTCTGTTCTTCTGAACTCTCATGAGCATGGGGGACGCACCATTAGCTCGCTCCCGCCGCATCATGTGGTGATTGCACGCAGGTCTGAACTGCTACCAGATCTACCCTCCGCAGTTCGCCTCATTGACTCTGAGCGGGCC
>DAIRSW010000235.1:0-2199 GCA_036804205.1 Verrucomicrobiia bacterium
TTATCGATCTTATATTCGACCTGGAAAGCAGAAGCGACAGTTTAATGGGATCATTGGCTATGCAGACATCTACTCATATACTCGAACAGCCGTGTTTGTTGCTTTTTTTAGAAACAATACCCCTGGAACCCGGAGCAGACCAATCTACAGCCAATGGCCCTTCCTTCTACAGAAGAGTTGCCTTGCAAGAAAAGTTATAGGAGTTTACTTATATGGATTCTGAGAGAGAATACTGGACCGGAAGTAAAGAGGGTGACGTCTTTGTGAATGAGGAGCTAGACGATCACTTTTCGCGAGGTAATACAACCGTAATCAACCTTAGCGATCTCGGCTTGCTCCGTCTCCCTGAGCGCCTGCTTGAATTTCCGAAAATGACTCAGCTTTTCGCAATCCGAAATGGATTATTGGAATTGCCCGATTGGTTGCCCCAGCTCAAGAAGCTCCGTTTTTTGTCCATTGATGAGAACAAACTGAACGAAACCCCTGATTCCTTAGGATTGTGTTCGAGCCTGGAGCAAATTAGTTTAGCGTGGAATCAACTTGCCGATTTGCCAGATACATTTTCACAACTAAAGCTAGAAGAGCTTTCTTTAGATGGTAATAAGTTTGAATCAGTTCCTAGTGCTATTCTCGAGATGCGCTCTTTAAAACTGCTAACCCTACGCGCATGTAATTTACGGAAAATCCCAGAAAACATCAATAACCTAACAAATCTTGTGGATTTGGTCTTGGTTAATTGTTCGCTGGAGACGCTTCCTTTAGCACTCCTCGACATGCCAAACCTCAAGTGGCTGGAGTTGTATCCTAACCCTAAACTTGGCATACCTGATGACCTTCTGAGAACAGGCAAGCCGAAGAAAATCTTAAATTATTACTTCACCAAAGTGAGACCAGCCGACAAGAGTCGAGTTTCCATGGCAATGAACACCCCGGCTCAGCGTAAAAGAGATGTCCTTGAGAACAAACTGGGCAAGTTTCTCGATGACGACCACAACTTGGGGGTTGATGAAGATGAACTGGTGAAAACCTTGTCGGACTGGCTTGCCATCTCCGACTTCACCGTGACGCTCAAGGATCGAAGAAGTCTTGTTTTGAAGTTCACCAAGCTGCCCGACGAACTTGATAAGTTTGTTCGAGCCATCTACGAGTTTTGTCCTGATGTCATCGACCAGGGCTTTGGTTGCTTGGACGAAATGATCAATGCACTTCGAGAGACCGGGAGTGAACCACCCGCCGAAATGCTTGAGTTGGCTGAAGGAATCGATTTCTCCGATGAGGACTACGGCCTTGAGGTATTGAAACGCGACCTTGAGCGGAATCACGAATTGGTCTTATGGTGGGATTAAAAGAGGTGCTCCAGGATAAGCCGGTGCTGCTTCTGTTCATCCTTCCGCTATTTTGCATCGGCTCCATGGCGGACGCTGCCGGAGCTTATCAAGCTCCCACGGAGCCCCGCGCCACCCTTTTTGATGCACGCGGTAATGTGACCCGCAGCATCAATGCGCTCGGGCATAGCACCACCGCAACCTATGATGCTCGGGACAATAAACTCACCGAAACCGATGAGCTAGGCCGCACCACCACCTACGTTTATGACGCGCGCAACTTGCTCCTGACCATGAGCGATCCGCTCGGTGCCACCACCAGTTTCACCTACGACACCTTTGGCAATGCTCTCAGCATCACCGATCCCTTAGGTCGCGCCACCCAGTTCACTTACGATAGTCGCGGCAACCTAGCCACCAGCACCGATGCAGCCGGCAACGTGACCACCCACAGCTATGATCCGCGCGGCAACTTGATCCGCGAAGAAAATGCTCTGGGCCATGTCACTGAGTATCAATACAACAGCCGCGGACACATGACCGCGATGACCGATGCCCTGGGTCACGTCAATGAATACACTTACGATGCTAACGGCAATCGCCTGAGCGAAAGCACCACCCGCACCCTGGCAGATGGCACCGTGGAAACCCTCACCGTAAGCTTCGAGTACGACCAAGCCAACCGGGAAGTGTCCTCCGTAGATGAAGAAGGCAACCGCACCGAAACGGTTTACAACACCATCGGCCAAATCGCCCTCACCCGCGATGCGCTCGGTCGCGAAACACACTACACCTATGACGCACAAGGCCGTCAAACCCGGGTCACTCACCCGGACGGCTTCTTCGAAGAAACCACTTACGACGAGGAAGGACG
>DAIRSW010000236.1:0-2172 GCA_036804205.1 Verrucomicrobiia bacterium
ATCAACAAGCCAACGCACCGCATCGAGATTAGGATTGTATGAAAGTTCACCAACGAAAAGCAGAGAGGTTGGGACAGGATTTATTTCTTCCAAGGGCGTCTCAACACAAGCCCAGCAGGGATTCGGCCAGGTAGACAAGGGCAATGGTGATTGATAGCGGTCATGAAGGTGCAGCTTTTCGGGCTCCGAACACACTGTAACTAAATCGAAGTGAGGCAGGAAAAGTTGCTCCCATTTCGCCAGATGTTGCGCTTCTCTGTCTTGCTGATCTCGTTCTAGAAGATTGGTAAGTAAACTGGAAAATCGTGTGGAGTAGCCGGAACGGACCTCGCAAAGGTCGTAGGTTTGGACGATGGACGAAGGGAGCATCCTGGGGTTGAGCATGAGAGGTGCGACGATCACAACTCCTTGCAGCGGAAGTTCGCGCAGTTCTTGGATCAGTGCCTGGTAGGGCCGGGTCTCCTCAAATTGTTTGATCTCGAAAAAGCCCCGAAACTTCTCCGAAAAAAATGGATCGGCCTTATCTCGTTTCGTCCAGAAGGTCAGACTTTCTAAGCGTTCCCACAACTCGGGGTCGTGGCGGTTTGTTGGTGCAGCTCCGAGGAGCACATGAAGGTGTAAGCGATACCGAGAGGATAACGCGTGAGCAAGAAGCGCGACCCGTTTGTCGATGCCATTGGAGAATCGGCTGGGGATGTACTTCGTCACCATGGCCCACTCAGCAGTGCTCATTTTTGGAAAGTTTGTGGATTCGCGAAGAGTCTGTGTAGGGTCTCAAGAACATGGTCGGAGCATGTGCCCAGCCGGATTTTGAACGCGGGCAAGAGCTTGATAAAGCGCATCAGAATGTCGCCCATCAAATTGTCTGAGGTCGGCACTTGCTGATTAGCATAGGGTACGACGGCACGCATGGCTTCTATCGGAGAAGCGGGCTCAACTCGAGTAAGCACCTCCCCGCTCACCTCTGGTAGCAACAAAGCCTGCACCTGTGCATGAAGCGCATGTTGCTGAGGGAAAACCTGGTCCATCCAGAAGAGGTTTTTGGTTTCACCACCCTCGATAATTTTTGTCAGATGGGCTTGGAGTTGAGGAAAGAAAGCTTCTGTGGCCGTCCGCATCTTAAGACCTTGGGTGACCATGAATGAAGACGGCCCCTCCTTACCAAGCACGCAAACGTCGTCACCTTGAGCGCAACCTCCATGGATGAGCCAGCGAAGGGCAGTGGTGGATTTTCCTTGGTTCGGGCCACCGGCAAGCACCAGGCTACGACCGTCCGTGTTCACGATGGAAGCCGCATGCGCCAGTGTTAAGCCGTATTGGTTTAGCATGACATTCAGGATCGGACGCATGGGGGTGACTCTCTCGAAGATTGGACTGGTCGCGTGGTCATCCACAACGTAGTATCCAACCCGGCGATTAAGACTGATTCCCGAGTATACTCCAAGCCAGCCTTGATAAAACTGACGGATGCTTGATGTCGTCAAGGCATTAAGCCGTTGAAAAGCGCAATGCCGAAGATCTCCCGGAGGGGTGTGAAACACGAGTCCGGCTTGCTTGTCGTCCCAAAGAAAAATATTCCAAGCGTCTTCATCGCTCTCCGTGACTCGCAGAGGCTTGAGGCTGTAAGCCCACTTCTCCAGGAGCCCTTTTTGAAACGAATGACAGGTGAAGGCCAAAGGGCCTAAGCGAAAGTGTTGAAGCTCATGGACCGCGCTCTTGCTTTGCTGCTCGTGCCAGGTGTCAATTTGCTTGAGGAGAAATAACTCTGGTAGACACTGACGGTAGTGCCAGACCGGACGTCCATGTTGATCCATCCGCTAGTCTTCGGTAAGTGTAGGCCACCCCGATTCACCAATTTCATGGATTGGGTCGGAAAGCAGCAGCATTTGCATGTCGCCAAAGCGCTCAAAATGCAAGTTGAGAAGCTGGGGATCGTTTGTTTGGAGTTCGCTCCACGGAAAGTCAGCTTCCAAAGTTTCTCGTTCGGTCTGAATCGGGGAGTTGCGGAGAAGCTCTTCAGACAAAAGCTGCGAGACAAACTCATCAATACGAGATGCCGCCTCTGGAAAAAGAGTTTTGATTTCCTCCACGCCAACCCCTGCAATGAGAGCTTGCCATAGGGTCACAGTGGCACCACGAAGGCTGTAGTAATTTCCGGTTCCGAAATGAACA
>DAIRSW010000237.1:0-2162 GCA_036804205.1 Verrucomicrobiia bacterium
GGCTTCCGCTGAGTTCGAGGAATGAATTTGGGCACATTTGTTTCATCCCTTAAGGGTTGAGACCAAACGGATTTATCCTCCTCGTGGATGGGTTGCAGGAGTGCTTCGTGTTTTGCGACCTCATCCTGTGATGCTCGCAGCTGGTTGCTTTTATGCTGCTCGCTCTCCGTAAGGGCTTTAATCTCCGCTTGAGCGTCCTCCAGAGCTTGCATGGTTTCCTTGAGTTTCTTAGTCGGATCCTTGAACCGCAACCAACCTCTAAACCACGGTATGCAAAGCCCGCCAATAGCTCCGACGATCAGTGCAACGAATGCAGCAGGATTCTCCATTAATAAACCTACCAAAAAGTTGAAAAACTCGAGCACCATGCCTCCACTAAATTTTTAATTCATCAGAATTGTTGGAGTTTGTCAACCCCAAGCACTTTGGTGGGAAGTGGCCACTGCCTACGCAATTACATAGCCTTTCGAGCGGCGAGATGTCCAGTAAGAGGAGATCGGGCCGAAGATTTGATGGATGCGTTGTTTCGTCTAGGCTAGCTAAGGCACACGCGTAGATCGTTGCACCGACGACCGACCCAAGCGGTGGGCCATTCCGAGCGCGTCCTGAAAAGCATCAATGCTCAAGGCCGCAGCTACATCGCTTTCGTCGGTTGCCCTGCCAAGCCGCCAAACTCTTGAAAAAGGCGCAAGAAAAGTTATCCTTAAAGTATATCAACAATTAAAAAAGCCCGGCGTTTGCTCCTCGGCATTTTACTACGCTCAGACATACTACGATGAAAAGTTCCGCAGAAGAGGTCAGAGGATCCCTCATTGTCATCCTTGTAGAAGGCGATACTATTCCTGCTCAGAGGATCAAGGCCACCCACAAGGGTTTCGAAATTCTCTCGGGTATTCTCATCACAACGGTTGATCCCCTCAACGTGAGACTCATCCTCGAACTCAAACCCAAAGGCAGCTTCGCAGAAATTGCTGAATCGCCGCAAGATTCCCAAGTCAAGGAAGCGATAGCACGAACTCTCTGCGGCGTCTTGGAGATCGAAAAACTCGTGGACGAATACAATGAAGAAATGGCCCTCAGACCAAACACCCTTAAAGTGGTGATCTTTGGAAGCGCCAGCCTCGCTCTCACAGTCCTTCCAGAACGCGTGTCCCACGACGTCGACACGGTCGGTCCGGCTGACTTTGTAAGGTTCTGCGAAAGCCGAATGAGAAAATCCCGCGGAGCTACCCCAGAATTTTCCTCATCACGGCTGCTCCAATACCTAGGTGATTGGGAAGAAAGAGCCTCACGACTTGAAGGGATCAATGGCGTTATATTCCACATTTTCCACCCTTTGGACACCTTGATGCAAAAGCTCCTGCGCGTCGACGAAGAACGGTTCTCCATCAATGATATTCCAGATATCGAAAAAATTCTCACGGAACTCAACCCCTCAGAGGAAACCTTGCTCCAGCTGTTAACCGAGAACCCAGCCCGATACAGAATCCCCGATTCCAAACCCCAAGGCCAAGCCATCCGGAGGAATACCAATTGGTTTACCGATAGATTTCTTCCAGCGCACAACCTCGATTCCATTAAAGAAATGGCCGAACGGCTGGAAGAAGAAAGTTTAGAAAAGTATGGATTCGTGTCTATTAAATCCAGCAGGCCCGCCCTACAAAAGGACCGGAAACTCACCGATCTCCTCGATAAAAAAGATCCTCCACCGGCAATATCATGAGCGCAGTCCAAACAAGCACCGACTATTGGAACGAGTCCGCTCCCTGGTGGAAAGCACTCAATACCTGGGAGAACGACAAGCCCTTATCAAAGGATACTCTCATCTTGCTCCAAAAAATAAAGGGAGAAACAGCAGACCGCAGAACTCGCCAACTATGCCATTTTCTCCTTCGCTTAGCCTCGGACGAGGCGGAAATGACCCATAACAATGACAGCTTCACCCAATACCTGCTCAAACGAAGGAACGCTCAAAGGCTAAGGAAAAGACTTGCATGAATTGACCTCCTGAACTGCCATCTTCCAATCACTTAAATCGTCATTCGGCCTTGGCCGGAGCAAGGTGAGCCGCCACAGGTTTTTTCCTGGCAGCAAGCCTGGCCTGGCCAAACTTTCCGAAACTGGTCAGCCTACGCTACGTGAAAAGCTAGGACCCGTGCTGG
>DAIRSW010000238.1:0-2135 GCA_036804205.1 Verrucomicrobiia bacterium
CCTGCGGACGATAACGAGGACGAGGATGAGCTTTTCGAGATCGCCAATGGTCTGAGTGTCGGCATCCTTCAATGCGCCAATGGAATGCATCAAGGCTTTGGCATCAAGTTTTTAACTCTCCAAAAGACTCTCCAGAAAACGTCGACTGGTCAGGACTGCTTGCTCGCCGGCAATTTCTAATGTGGTGTGGCCTTGGAAACCGACTTTCTTGAGTTCATCGACAACGGCGGCAATACCTACGATGCCATCGCCTAGAGCGATGGTGGCCATGCCACAACCAAACCTTTTTCCGCGTTGCTCCTCCATTTCGGCGGGCATGTCTTTCCAGTGAACGTGGCCGATGCGGGGGCCAAATTTGCGGACGAAGGCGACGGGATCGCCGCCGCCGAGCCAGAGGTTGCCGGTGTCGAGGTTGAGTCCAAGCGCATCGGAGTTGCAGGCATCGAGGAGACGCTCAAGCAGGGCGATATTGTCGGTGACTGGCCCGTGGGGTTCGAGTAAGAGCGCTACGCCCAAATCTGCGGCGAGGCGCAGGGGCTCTTGCAGCTTTTCCCGGATGGTGAAAAGCTTTTCGTCATCAGAGAGCCCGTGACCGAAGTCGGTCGTGGGCTCTCCCTCTGTGGTGATGACGTGTTTGACTCCGATGGCTGCTGCAGAGCGGATAGCTTTGATGATTTGAGCTGTGCCGTAGCGCCAGGGGGCCGTCGGGTCGAGCAGGTTTGCGTGGGCGCACCAAGCGGAAATCTCGAGTCCATGGGCGGCGAATTGACGTTTGAGATCATGCGGGTTGCCGTCCAAGCTCGCCAGAGCGGTGAAACCGAACTCAACCCCCAGGCAGGCACCGTCGGAGTTATCCGTCACGTCGGCATGTTTAAATCCCCACTCAGCGATTTGTTGAAGTTGCTTATCGAGTAATGTGAAAGGTGTGTTGAGGGCGAAGCAGCCGATTTTCATTGTAAGGGAGGGTTGGTGGTTGTGGTTGCAGGATTCAGGCGACGTGGGCGTTTTTTCGGGCAATGGCATCCACGGGCCATTCCGTCAACTCCGTGAGCTCGCCCACAATTGGAAAATCCACGCGGTCACCGTGCAGAGCAGAAAGATAGAGACCAAAGTTGAGTTCCGACGTTAAGAGTTGGTTTGTTGCGCCAAGATCCGGTTCCTTAGCACCTTCCATCCAATCCAACAGCCCATGCCATGGCGCCAACCACACGGCTGTCCCATAGGAATCTGTTTCCAAAAGCTCACTCCCCTGGGCAGTAATAATCTCCGCCTTGCCTTCGTTGTGAACACGGATCATGCCGTCGCTTCCCTGAATATTCATGGTCGCGGAGCCCAAGGCTTGACCACCATCGACGAGTCCACGGCAACCATTCGCAAAGGCAAAATATCCGCAGGCGTGTTCTTCCATGCAGTGTCCGAATGAGCGCAGGGCACGAGTCCGTGTCTGACCAAAGGCCCAGGAAAGCGGCGCGTCGTTGTTGAAAAATCGGAAGAGGTCGAGCCAATGGGCTCCCCACTCGGAGAGATCCCAACCAGCCACACCCGCATTCATCAATTCCGGCCGACCAATTGCACCCGCCGAGAGGCGACGGCGTATTTCCTGGAAGAGCGGCTGGTGCCGGCGCATATGGTTGACCACGATATTGACCCCGGTCTCCGCGATGAGGGCGCGCAGCTTGCCCCATTCCGTCGGGCTGTTAAGAAAAGGCTTTTCGCAAAGGATCCCAGAAACTCCTGCCCGTGCCACCTTTTCAATGATGGGGTAGTGGCTACCTACATACGTGGCGATGCCGACCACATCGGGACGATCTTCCTCGAGCATTTGCTCCAAGGACAGGAATCCCCGACCAATACCATACTTTTCTTGCCAAACGGTGAGATTTTCCTGCTGGAGATCGACACCGGAAACCAGCTTGATGCGAGGCGATTGGGTGAGCATTTCGGCATGGATGTAACCGATTTTGCAGCCATCTTTTTCGTCGCCGATACGTGCGGGCTTGCCGACTCCGATGAGTGATGCGCGGTAGGTTTTGCTCATAACTGGAAGTGATGACTGGGGGTTTAGGCTTTAGTTGAAGATTGGGTGAGCCACTGCACAGCGTTGAGCCAGAGTTGCCGCATTGCAGGGCATTCGA
>DAIRSW010000239.1:0-2135 GCA_036804205.1 Verrucomicrobiia bacterium
GGCGACCATGACCGCATCGGCGGCGTCGATGATTTCGCGGATATTGCGCACCGCACTTTGGTCTTCAATTTTGGCGACTAGGCGTATGCGGTCGGCTGCACCTAACGAATCGACGATTTGGCGCAGAACCTGCATGTCGTTGGCTTCACGAACAAAGGAAAGGGCAATGTAGTTGACTCCTGTTTCCACGCCGACATGGACATCCTCGAGATCTTTTTCCGTGAGGGCGGGCAGGTTGACTTTGATGCCGGGAAGATTGATGTGGCGGCGGCTGCCCAAGGTGCCGGAGGTGAGGACTTCACAACGAAGTTCCCGGTCGTTTTTCTCACGAACCACCATGTGAATCACCCCATTGTCCACCAAGACGACGTCGCCGACATGGATATCGTTGACCAAGTCATCATAGTTGGTGTCCACCGAGCGAATTTCTTCTGAAACGTGACCGCGGACGGTAAAGGTGAAGGAATCGCCCGCCTTAAGTTCAAGTTTGCTGCTGAGATCTCCAGTGCGGATGGAGGGGCCTTGCGTATCCATGAGGATTCCCAGAGTCAAGCAGCACTCTTTTTCGATGGCCCGGATGTGGGTGACGGTGGTGCGCACCCAATCGTGATTGGCATGCGACATGTTGAGACGGAAGATATTTACACCGGCTCGAGCGAGGGCTCGGAGCATTGCTGGGCTGTCCGTGGCAGGGCCAAGCGTGGAAATGATTTTGGTTTTGCGCACACGAATGATCTGGCAGAGATCACCGGGTTGCGCAATGGTTAATAAAATCCTATTGCAATCATGGTTGGCAAACTTTACGTGGTGGGAACACCGATTGGCAATCTGGCAGACCTTTCTGCCAGAGCTCTGGAAATCTTGGGGCGTGTCGATGCCATTTTAGCCGAGGACACACGCCACACCGGGATACTTCTTCAACATTTTGGATTGCGGGTGCCGATGGTCAGCTATCACAAATTCAATGAGGCCAAGCGTCGAGAGGAGATCTTGGGGCGTCTGTCCGCGGGTCAACAATTAGCTTTGGTTAGTGATGCGGGGATGCCGGGCATTTCGGATCCCGGTCAGCGCATTATTGATGACTGTTTGCGCCAGGGCGTGGCGGTGGAAGTGATTCCCGGCCCCTCGGCGGTTATCCATGCGCTGGTGGCGTCCGGTTTTTCTTCCACACCGTTTTATTTTGGAGGCTTCTTTCCGGTTAAGAGTGGGGGTCGGGTCATCGAAGCCACTTCATCTCTAGCACGTGACTGCACCAGTGTTTATTTTGAATCGCCTCACCGGATCATCCGAACCTTGGAAGCGTTTGCTGCGCTGGATGCGGAAAGAAGGCTGTGTCTGGCCCGTGAGTTGACTAAAAAATTTGAGGAAGTGACCACGGGGACCCCGGGGGATATCTTGGCGCACTATGCGGGGCGCACGGTGAAGGGTGAGATATGCCTGGTGATAGAGGGCTGCTGAAGAATGAAGCTGGGCACAAAAAAGCCCCTGCGGCGAACCGCAGGGGCTTGAATGTTTCGGAAGGAATCCGTGATGATTACATCATGTCATCCATGCCGCCCATGCCCGGGTGTCCGTGTCCACCGGCAGGAGCTTTGTCCTTTTCCGGAAGTTCGGTCACGATGGCTTCGGTGGTCAGCAACAGGCCGGCGATAGATGCCGCGTTTTGCAGAGCCGAACGGGTGACTTTGGTGGGGTCAACCACGCCAGCAACCAAGAGGTCAGTGATTTCAGCGGTGGCCACGTTATAGCCAACAGCGCCTTTTTTCTCTTTAACTTCTTGAACAATGACGCTGCCTTCGACTCCGGCGTTGTCGGCCAGGGTGCGGAGAGGTTGTTCCACTGCGCGGCGGATGATGTCCACCCCGATGGCTTGGTCACCTACGAGTTGCAGCTTATCGAGTGCTTTTTGAGCGCGGATGAGAGCGGTTCCGCCTCCCGGGACGATGCCTTCTTCGACTGCGGCGCGGGTAGCGTGCAGGGCGTCTTCCACGCGGGCTTTTTTCTCTTTCATCTCGGTTTCAGTGGAGGCACCGACGTTGATGACGGCGACACCGCCGGCGAGCTTGGCGAGGCGCTCTTGGAGCTTCTCGCGGTCGTAATCGCTGGTGGTTTCCTCGATCTGGCGGCGGATTTGT
>DAIRSW010000240.1:0-2111 GCA_036804205.1 Verrucomicrobiia bacterium
CCAATTCCCATGACACGGGCTGTATCCTCGTGAAAGGCTGCTTGGTTAAGGAAAAACTCCCCGGCGGAGGGGCCATACCAACTGGTAAGAGACTCGCCGGCGGGTTGCGCCTGCAAAGGTCGGCGTGCGCAAACTCGTCTCAAAAGATCCCCATCCAGGCCATCATATGCTCCTGCCTCCACCACCAGTTGGCCGGTGCGGGCTAGATGTGTTGCATAATTGGCATACAAACCGTCATCATTTTCCCCATCCCACCGGCCTTCTGGGGAAAAGAAAAAAAGACATAAACCTATGCCGAACCCCAAAATCACCCATCCGGCTAAGGTTTTACACAGCCAAGCGCATGAGGACCAGCCAATACTAAGACTCAGGGAGAGAAAGGCCAGCCCAAGCAACCAGCTCGGGCAAATCCCCAGCCCGCTGAACACCACCGCGACGAGAAACAGCCCTGGCCCGAAAAGACCCAAGCAAACATTCTTCACAACAACAACGTCTTGCCATCAAAACTGGTTATTTGCATGGCTTCGCTCATTGGCTCTTTACGGGAGTCTTTCAGGCAACGCAGCACCATGATGGCCGCAGCTTCGCCAAGTCGTAGCCCTTCGCTTGCATCACAGCGCCAGTGGATACCGGCAAAATTCCTGCCCATCGCAACGTTGGCTGCGAGCTTATTGATCTCTGCACCTACCTTCAAATCCGCATCAAGAGGTTCCAAGCCATTCTTGCCGACTTTGACAGGGCGCGGGAACACCGCGTTCTCCTCGAAACAAGCTTTCAGGATCGTGGCTCCTGCCCCTGCGAGCACGGCATGGCCGGAGGGATAAGCAGGGTGCATAGGACACCCTTCCGGATAGGCTTGGCTAAGCAAAAAGCTCTCCGACCTCTCCAGCTTTTGTTTAACGACCTGGAATTGCTGAAGATCCTCATTAAACAAAAACGCTCCGCCATTCTTCAGACGCCATGCCTCCAAGCGCCCGGCTGCTTCTTCCGGACGCAGCATAAGATGCACACACCACTTTTGATGCCAACACGCTCTCAGCGCGAGCGTCGAGGCGCGCGCGATCAGATCCATAATTTCCGGCTCCCCAAACGTGCTAAAGCCATCCTGAGTCCAAGAGCTAAGATACGGATTCGATCGACTGAACGAAAACCTCCGAGCCTTTTGGGAATAGTTGCCCCCGAGCAAAATTAACGCCGCTTGCAGCAGCAACTGGCTCGAAAAATCGCGATGCACACACTCCGCCAAATCTCGGCCAGTCTGAATATGCCGAGCTTCTGGAAGAAACCTCATGGCTTCTCGTGCGCCAAAGCCACGCACATTTCTTAGCCAGTCCTCATAATCACCGAGAAAGTCGACTCCAGGCACGGCCACTCGATACCGTTGAG
The DNA here is from genome assembly GCA_036804205.1 of Verrucomicrobiia bacterium. Classification (GTDB taxonomy): domain Bacteria; phylum Verrucomicrobiota; class Verrucomicrobiia; order Chthoniobacterales; family CALDSX01; genus DAIRSW01. The sequence continues at coordinate 1,387 of DAIRSW010000240.1, forward strand.
GCACCTCCAGGGCTCCAGAAATAAAGTCCAAAAGCAGAAACTGCGAGACATATGGCCCAACCGAGTCACCCTCCGCAAGCCCTCGGAATGCTTCTTCTGGTTCGCTCTCCGCGTATTCGGGAAGAAGTGCCTTTAGCTCTCCCCACGCCTGCCTGACCTCCTCGCTGTCTGCGTATTCTTCGAATGGCACATCGCGGCAACGCTCCATCCAATACAGCTCGCAGAGTTCTGCGGCCAATCTCCTACTCCCGAGCGCTGGAGGCGGTGTGCAGGGCAGCGCATGGGGATCACACCCGGCCTCCAGGCTTAGAGCATGGCCACCCAATGGATTCGCCTGCTTTCTATGCCCCCCGCGTGGCAGACCCTCCATCTTCTCAAAATCCCCTTGCCGCGCTGCGGTTTCTAACCATTCAAACGCGACCGGACTCACCTGCCCATATTCGTCGTGGGGCAAGCCTTTACTATAGTTGGCTAAGAATCCCTCCACCGACTCTCGATCTCCATTGGTGGCGTGATTGATCTGCTCCAGGCTATCCAGGACCGAACGCAGATGTGCGTTGGCCCGTTCAGCGAGCCTCGCGCCTCGACCTTGTCGAGTGACTGGCTCCTTGGCTTCTACCTTCGGCAAAAACACCGCACCCAGGCCAAGCGTCCCAGCGTAATGGAAGAATTTTCGACGGTCCATAACAACTCCAGTTAAAGCATCAATTACCCACCTAAAGCAA
>DAIRSW010000241.1:0-2076 GCA_036804205.1 Verrucomicrobiia bacterium
TCTGCGCGAGTCTGTTATCCTTACATTCACCCACATGCAATAGCGAGGAGCCAAACTAAAGGTGATGTTAAGCGGCTTGTTCCGTGAGCCGTTCACGAAAAAAGCGCCTTGGGATTAATCAACCCGAAACTCCGTATCCAAATAGGCCTCAAGTCTCTGCAATGCTTGAAGGAGAGAAAGATCTTCGGGGTGGGGAGTGACCTCGGAATCGATTGCATCAAGAAGCATGGTCGCTCGCTTGAGTAAAGGGCGGTTGGTGTTGCGGCTGCCGCAGAGCTCCAGGGCTTGCTGCAGGTTTGCCACCAACTTTTGTGCCTCCTGGACGTTTTTGCGGGCTTGTTCTTCGGTAATAAGGCCGGATCGGACTCCAAGAGCCTGTCGGCATTCAAATTGCCGGCAGCGGCAGGGGCGATCCGCATACACGCTGCACCCTTCCTGTCTCCAGGCTGTGCAGGGCTGTTCAAATACCTCTTGCCCCTGTTTGCGTTTCAACCGGAATCCCAGTGAGGCCAGTGTCTTGGGACTATCTTTGGCTTGCAGCCGGACTTGATGAAACAACACTCCATTACAGCACATCCCGCAACTCACACAAAGCCGGGTAAGCGCATCATCAAGAGGAGTGGGGTTTGACATTCCCTGTAAGAATAAGGCTCAAAAGAAGCGCGGGCAAGCCCGCCTACTCAAAAGCGCTCCGCGCGTCGTTGTGGTTAGGAGTCAGGAAGCTGCTTCTCCTCGCGCAGTCGCCGCTCACGGAGTTGGTCCAGCATTTCTTGATGCCGCACTTTGTTAATCGGGTAAAGCGCCGCCGCAATCATCCCGAGCACCAGAGCCGCAGCAGGGAGCGGACCGATGGCAATTCTTAGCGCAAGCAATGCGGAGTCAGGCTGCTCAGGAAGTTCCGTCACGTCCGGCCCGCTAGAAATATATCCGGCCGCGCTCAAAACCTGACCGACAATAAAAGTGCCGATGGCCAGCGCAAATTTTTGTAAGAACACAAAGCAGCCGTAATAAACACCCTCACGTCTTTCGCCGGTCATCCACTCATCATACTCAATCGTATCCGGAAGCATGGCGTTAGGGACGAGATAAGCGACCGAAATGCCCACTCCTGCGGTCACTGCCAAAACAAAAAGCAGTTGCTCCTGACCTGGTTGCAAAAAGAACAGTCCGGTTTGAGCAACCAGCCAAAAAACCATGCCATAAAAGAACACCGCTTTCTTCCCAGTTCGAATCGCAATAAAGCTCCACAACGGAATCAGCAAACAGGCAGTTACCTGAACACACAAAGCTAAAATTGAGAAGACTCCTGCGGAAAGCTGCATCCAGCTCTCGACATAGAGCTTCAGGATCTGGGCGGTGAATTGCATGGCCATCCATGAGAAAAGATAAATGGCGCAAACCAATAAGAACGGACGATTCGACAGAATCGCCTTAAGCGGACTGGTTTTTGCCACCTTATCTCGCAGGGTATCCGGGCTTCGCCGTAGGCGTTCTGTATTAGCATGTTTTGCGGCACCCCAAATTCCTACGATGCACCAAATCATAGCGATCAATGCAACCACGGTCACCGCTAAGGCCAAAACCCCATACTGCGTAGTCCGCGGGTGGTCCTCCAGGACGTTAAAAATGACAGCCGCCAGAACTAGTCCACCAATCGTACCAAAAATATTAAAGCCCATTCGATAGGCGGTAATCCGGCCTCGTTCATCGTAGTCTCGAGAAAACTCTGCGGTCAGAGAACTATGCGGCAAAATCAGACCCGTATAGAAGGTGTTAAACAACAATGCCACCACCACGTAATAGCCAAAAAGATTCCATTGCGCTTGCTCTGGGGTCATGTCCGGAAACCAACCCTGCAGCCAGGAAAGATCCGGCACGATCCACATCGCGAAAAATAATGCGCAAAAAGGGACGATATTGACGATCATCCAAGGCAGTCGTCGACCTATAGAGCTTTTGGTCCGGTCAGAAAGCCAACCAATCAGCGGGTCGGAGATGGCATCCCAAAGTTTTGCCACCAGCAAAACGCTTCCAGCCAGATTCGCCGGAAGCCCGGCCACCGAAGTAAGAAACGCG
>DAIRSW010000242.1:0-2066 GCA_036804205.1 Verrucomicrobiia bacterium
GGCTTCGCTCCTGAAAAACTAGCCACTAGACCTAGCGTGGCTCCCCTGCCTGCTTCTTTTGTCGCCTGGTGAAGAACGTAATATCGGTCCTGCTGGTGAAGCGGTTCGAACCATGAAAATACCCTACATAGGCTGTTGTAGGCCATTCGCAGCGCCCGGTCATTTTTCTGCACCTCCTTAGGGTGGTTAATCGCTAATGACTCCAGGATCAGAAAGGACTCATGAAGCCTTTGCAGCAAGACCTCCGGCTCCATCCCAAAATCGAACCAATTCAGCGGATCCAGGTCCGGAAAAGCCCCTTCATCCAATCTGATACCCAGGAGACGCTTACCCTTTTCCTGCCGGGCAATATTAAATGCTTTTAAGAGGTGTTCAATTAACAACCTCCGGGCGACAAGTCGAGTGTAGCGAGTTTCCCATCGATCCGGGTCCATCGTCCATGCAGCATCGGCCAGACGAATTCCCTCTTCGAATTGCTCCGCATCGATCGACCATTGCGCGAGGCGCCGCAGCCGCTCCGCCTCTTTGACGGGATCAAAGGAAGTCGCTTCTCCTGCGCCCATTTGCGCCAGAATCCAGCTCCGGACATCGGCGGCAGCTCCTTCCGGCGTGGATGGCTCAAAAAGCTTATTTACAACACTTCCCGAGCCGCTGGTCATCTTCACATTCGCGGCAACTCGCCCGTCGTTGGATAGTGAGACGCCACCTTCGATAAACCAGTGCCCCGCTGTGATAGAATCCCGAGAAGCACCACGAAAGGCCCGCTCGGCAAGGACTCGATCTAGGCCCAAACGATCGAGAATCCGCACCTCCGCACTCGTCTCCAAGTTATGCTGCAACAGGAGATTAAAATCGTTAACGTAAGGATCGTTGCTGAGAGCCTGCCCGGAAATAGGGAATCGGTTCAAAACCGCCAGCTTAACATCAGAGTCGATAAGACCTTCCCCAGCCAGCGAATCGATACTTTCGGCAACGACTTGCAACTGGCCCTCGATTTTCTGTGCCTCTCGCATGGGAAGCAGCCATGACCAGACAATGGTTCCACTATCTAATCGCACCAGACGCACTTGAAGGGCCGCAAGGCCCTCCGTTTGCTGGTTATTGCGACCCTCCAGCACTACTGCATAGTCCGCTGGCACAATGGCCAAGGCTAACGTGAGTGCTTCGGCAGTTAGACCAGAGGTGCCTAAACCTATCTCGGCTTGAATGGCATCCATCGCCTCACGCTCAACCAGAGCCACACCGGTTTGATCGCTAAGGCTTGCAGACAACAATGATGCCCAATCGTCCGAAAGATGGTCATGAAAAATGGCCACCTTAGGCGTCCCACTCTCTTCGGTTAAGTTGCTTGAAGGGGTAGAACTTTTAGCTGGTAGCATCTTTAGTGACTGCTCTAAAGTATCGGTGATCCCCACCTCGGTATTTGTCACCAAAACCTCCTTCGGAGGCGCGCTAAAGGTCACTTCATCTGGCCTCGCACCGGCCCCTATCAACCGCTCATAGATCACCCGATCCCCGAGAATATTTGCGCAATACAGAGCATAATAACCATCAACCGAAACATCGGCTCCGGCAGCCAACAGCCTCTCAACAATCTCCAGATTGCCCGTTTCGACTGCCCGAACAAGTGGTGTGACTTTTGTTGAATAGCTACCCCAGCGGAAAGTCGCATTAACGTTCGCGCCGGCCTCCAGCAACACATTGACCGTCTCTAGCGATCGACTCCCAGCGGCTAGGTGCAGCGGTGTGAGGCCGTTGTCGTTTGTGTGATTTACCGCAGCACCGAGTTCAATCAGACGCTCCAACACGCGGTGGGACCCGACGAAGGCAGCCAGCATGTGAATAGGGTCACCCCGGTCCGAAAACTTTACGGCCAGCGGATCGACCCCATATTGAATCAACAGGTCTAGGCACTCGATAAAATCATTATTGACGGCAATGACCACTGGTCGGGAGCTGAAGTAGAAGACGTTCTCTGGCCGCACGCCTTCTCTCAACAGCCGCTCCAAGACCTTGGTTTGGTTATCCATGATGGCAAAACCCATCGGGCTGATTGCGACGCGTTC
>DAIRSW010000243.1:0-2054 GCA_036804205.1 Verrucomicrobiia bacterium
CGATTTGCTCCTTTTGGTCGTGATGGGGGTGGTATCACATATTGCATTGCGTCGACGCATACGGTCGAATTGTTGCATTTCTCCCAGACCGCCAGTTTTCCTCAACTCTAAGCCAAAAACTCTATGAACCGAATCTACCAGGGTCGCGTCGCGACCGCACACTTCTTTGACAAGGGTGATACCCACGAACAAATCGGACTCGATGTTTTGTGGGACCATCACCAACTTTTTCAGGACGCCATCAATTACTACCACATGGCACTGGCTGCCATGGCTCCAGATCCAGAATCTGCAGTTGGCCGGCTGAGGCAGAGAATGGCTGAGGCTTGGGAACCGACTACTAGGGGAGCTAGAAAGTTTCAAGGGTTGAGAAGCTCACTTACTCGAGCGGGATTGATCTCTGACGAAAAAATGACTTTCGAGGATGGTCTAACAGCAGTCCTCGCAGGCAATTCAGAGCCTACTGCGACATTGCAGCTCGCGGTGGACTTGTTGGTTCACAAGATTTCTGGTGGGGAAGGTGCCATTCAGCAAGGCGGACGAAACTACTGGCCAAGATTTTGCAATCCGCACACAAAACCGACCTGGGACTTTAGCCGCAGTAGCGTCGAAAATGAGGGCAAGAAAGCGCGCTTGGCCGAACTTATTCATTCGAAGCTGTCCGACCAAATGAGGACCGAGCTCGCCCGTGATCTAGAACTGGAATGGGTTGTCAAAGTTTCTCCAGAAGTGAAGGATCGCAAAACTGGGGAGCAAGCTGTAGAGCGAGTGGTTGCTGCAATCGATGCTTATCTAGAGGCCTTTTCAACTCCAGAACCTCGAATTTCCTCAATTCTGCAAAACCAACCGCAAGCCATTGATCAGCTAGGGAAGTTCAAAAGCGAGGCAAAGGATCTGTTGGGTATCAGTTTTCCGGGCAATCGAAAAGCAGTGCTAGCCTTGGTCAATGCGGTTTTGCTCTTTAAATATTTTCCGCATCCATTAACTCAAGAAATCCTAGCCGCACACATCAAGCAGCCAAATCTCAAGCCAAAAAAGGCGAAGCACGGTTCGGACCAAGTCCAATTTGACCAGCTTGGCGACGATCCTATTAAGCTAGCACGAGATTCGCGCGGTTACATTTTCCCGGCCTTTACGGCTCTCCCACTGTTTGGCGTCAAGAATTTTCAAACGATTGCGTGGAGCGAGTTTGATATTGCTGCATTCAAAGAGGCGCTCAAGACAATCAACCAGTTTCGACTCAAGACGGAGGAGCGAACCCAAAAAAGAGACCTGTTTTTGCAGGCAATCGCATACATGGATGGTCAAACCCATTCCTGGCAAGATCCTGAAGGTAAAGAAGATTCCGATCCACCACCGCGTTTGGCCAATGATCCGCGGTGCAAAATTTCGATGGACTTAATCAACGAAATGCGCTCCCAACTTGAGCTGACCAACCATGACAAGATTTCCTACGTCATCGAACGGCGTCGATTGCGTGGGTGGAAGGAACTTGCTGAAAAATTCAACCGGCAGGTTGATCCTGGTGAGGCTTTTTCTGAGGAGAAGGCCAAGACCTTGGAAGGCATCATCAAAGCTTACCAGACCGAACACCCGGAAACGATGGGTGATTTTCGATTGTTCCAGAGTCTTGTGAACAAGCCGGATCGCTGGCTCTTATGGCAGCAACCTACTGAAGAGCAACGTCAAGAACGAATAGATCATGATTGGCCCATTGGGAATTTTCTGCACTCATTTCGATTGTATCATGAATACGACGAACAAGCTAAGTGGTTGAAAGAACCAATTAGATTTACCCCAGCGGACTCCTTCGAATCCCGACGTCTGTTTATGCTGTCTGATTTAACAGGTCGGAGTAAGGTTAAACACCGCAGTGAGCAAATGATGGTGGAGGTTTCTGTTGCAGTCCGGCTGCAGGGAGTTTGGCAGGAGAAGCGTGTTCTTCTCAAATACAACGCACCTCGTCTTTTGAGAGATCAGCTTAGGAATGCTGAAGAAGCATCTCAATTGGAACATGCGCCCTGGTTGCAACCAATGATGGAAGCGCTGGGCGG
>DAIRSW010000244.1:0-2046 GCA_036804205.1 Verrucomicrobiia bacterium
TGAAATATGCGCTGGAGCAGAAGCCCGGCACACTCACCGGGGAGCAGCTCGGCGACGTTGTGCAAGGCGTAGCCGGGAGCGTCGAGCGCGAGGGCATGTGCACCGGGCGGCATGGCGACGAGCGGAGATAGCTCAGGTGCGGGAGGCGGGCGCGTCTGCGATGGTGACCTCGACCTCGGGCCCGAGGTCGTAGGCGGGGTCGCCGTTGACGGTGTTACGTTGGACCTAAATGGAGCAGTTGAGATCGTATCGACTTGCTGGAGACTCCTTCACTCGCTGCGGCGGCTCCGGTCCGCCTAGGCCTTGCTGCGGGCCGCCTGCCTCGGTGTTTCTGCTGCTGCCGCCGAATTAACTCGCTAGCGCTTCGATCCTACCGGCCGGCAACTCGTCGACGCCAGCCGTGTTCCGGTGTGTTGGTTGGCGACAGGGCGTGAATGGAGCCTCGCCCTGCGGGAGGCCGAACATTATCTGCTGACTCGGCAGGCGCAGAACTTCAATCTCATCACGCTGGTGCTGTTCGCCTCAGGCCGTCGAGTCTGTGTCGGGGCGCGGCACCGCGGTGTACAGCTCGGGCTTCAATTCCGGCTCGCAATTCACCCGGCGCCCACTCACGTCCGCAGAGATCGACCGTCACGAATTGTCGTCAAGTTCCGCAAAGGTGGATTGGTGGTATGAGGATTGGTTCTAAGATGCGGACTTTTGGGAGAGCGTTTTTTTGGGGAGGAGGCGTCGAAGCTCCGCCCGCTTTCTTGATTGAGCAAAGGGGCGCCGCCGTGCTCCCACACGATCGCAGGGGCGGTCTCGCGCTGGGTATGCAAGGAGGCGATGTTGATCAAGACATCTTCCAGATGGAGCCGCTTGCACACCGCGCGCACCTCCGGGATCTCGTTATTATCGTCCGCCACCACTTTGCAGTCGGGCAGGTGCAGGCTGGGCATGGTGACGCTTACGATGAAGGTTGGAGATAGGCTGGGGCGTGGCCAGGAGGGCTGGTCCTCCGGGCACGGACGCGCGGACGGTCCGCCAACTAGCGATAGTCGGGCAAGAAGGCGCGCTCTGCGGCGAACATTTTGACGGTCATTGCCTTGATCTGTGCGGGTGTGCAGATCGTGGCGGTAAGCGGGTCGAGCATCAGCGCATACACCGCTTTTTCGATACTGCGATCGATCGCGGCTTGGGCGCCGAGATCGAACATTGCCATGTTCGACGCGCAGAGGCCGGCCATTTGAGGGGGCAGTGCTCCATAGCGGGTGGGCTGCACGCCGTTGCGATCAACCAGGCAGGCGACCTCGACGCAGCCGTCGGCTGGAAGATTGGAAATGAGTTGTCCGGCCCCGCCACGATTGTTCATCACGTTGCCATGGATTCTAAATGGCGAATCCTTCTCCCGTGCTTCGATAATCCACGAGGCATACTCCCACGAACGTGGCCAGCCCATGGGCTTGTCGCCCCGCAGCATGGCCTTTCGCTCCGCGTCGGCATCGGTGCGCCAGCGCGGCCAGTTCGTCGCGTAGAAGCGTGATCCTCCATCGTAAGCGAGGCGCAGCAATTTGCGGCCAGCGTCGCTTTTTCGATAATAGGGAAGATATTCCGAGAGGTGGCCGGAGCTTTCGGTGATAAACGCCCCGAAATGGACACACATGTCCTTACGGATAAGGTCCGTGCCCTTGTTTGGGTTGGCCGTGGTCGCACCGTGAGTGATGTCGGTGGCGTCTTGCAGCACACCCCCCGCATCGAACTCCGCGATACCGTTGGTCACGTCGTCAGCGAACTTTTTATAGAGGCGATCAGAGTAAAGGTCGACGCCGCGGTGTTTGAGCTTCGTGAACCAGGCAAGGTGGTTAATGCCTGCACACTCCCACTCCAACTCCGGATAAGGAACGTCAGCGTATTTTGAGAGCAGCTTGCTCGTGCCCTGAACGCTGTGGCAAAGTCCGACCACTTGCATCGAAGAGGTGCGGCCGGCCGCCAAACACAGCATCGACATGGAAGACCAAGCCGAAAGGGTCGGCCTTTGGGGTTTGGGGTTGACGGCGGGCCGATGTG
>DAIRSW010000245.1:0-1987 GCA_036804205.1 Verrucomicrobiia bacterium
TTCTGCGGGCGGTGGTCTTCCATGTCTCCTCCTGCTGCCGGAGCAACCTCAGGCCAGCGGCAACCACATCCTCCGAGTTGGAAAAAGCGCCGTTTTCTAACTGGCTTTGCACAAAATTTTCCAAGGATGCAGGCACGGTAACGGTCATCAATGAAATATGGAAGAAGCAGCCCGTCGAGTCAATGGCAAAGCCTGGGCTCGGGGATGGACCGCCCACATCGGAGCTTCGCCGCCCAGCTCTCGACGCTGCAAGTGGCTCAGACGGCGCTTCGCCCTCCCGGGATTTGATCCTTCGGATTTGGAGGGATTGCCGCGCGGGACGCACGGCCTACAGCACGACCTCTTCGCGTGTATCTGGGCCCTTTTCTTTTCCACTATTTCCGGGGATTGAGGTTTTGTTGGCATCCGGGTTTTGGACTGCTTTTTTACAGATTGCCCGTTCAGTCCATTACCAACAGCCACTGCTATGACCTGCTCGGTGCTTGCTCCAAAAAGGCGGCAGGAGTCAGGATGGGGATGCCCATAAGCGGGTGCAAATCGAGCAGATCTTTGTCTCTGCCAATCAGCGTGTTTGTATCAAAAACCCATCGCCCGGTCCGGTTCATTTTTCGGAGAGAAGCTCCTCAAGGCCACTTTCGGTGAGCCCTTTCTCTTTCGCCCGTTTCCCAATGGCATCACAGAACGCGGAAAACTCAGCCACGTTGACTCCGCGCAGCCTTTCGTATTCTGCTGGCGAGATCATCACCGCAGCTTCCCGGTTGTGTTTCCGGATCATCACCGGTTCCCTCTGCACTGCCTCAAGAATTTTCCCAAGCGACTGCTTGGCCTCGTTGGCCGATACGGTTAGCATATAATCCAATTTGGACGATTTGGATGGTTTTGACAATCCAAACGTGGCTTCCGGTGGGCTGATGCTTTTGAAGTCATGGGAGGTAGCGTTGCAGAAAACGTTCCACTAAGGCCTCAAGCGGATCCGCTTCTTCCACGTCGAGCTGAGCGTGTTTTTTGAGCAAACACATCCCATGGAGCGCGGCCCAAATGATTTTTGCGTCCTGTCGGGCGGCTTCCCGGCTGCATGCAAGCGGCTTCAGCGATTCAACCACCGGCTCAAAAACTGAGAGCACCGCCTCAGCGTATTCCTGGGTATCTGCGCCCATGCCTGATTCAAAAAGGAGCGCCCAAAGCTCGGGCTCATCCTGTTGAAACGCCAAATAGGCCTTCGCAAAAAGGCGCATCCTGGCTTGCGGCTGGTCCGAGCGCGCGCAGCTTTCTTGGATTCGCAGGGCGAAACTGTGAAGACTTTGCACATTAAGCGCTGCGGCTAAAGTGCGGATATCTGGGAACAAATTATAAAGCGTGCCCGCGCTATAACCCATGCGCTTGGCCAAAGCCCGAGCGGTGAGCGCCGGGACGCCTCCGGAGCGGATGAGATCTCGGGCATGAGAAAGAGCGAGTTGAGTGAGTTCTTCTCGGGAATGATCTTTGCGACGAGCCATTATTCTGAACAATGTTTAAAAAATTAATTGAACATAGTTCAGTTTATGCCATTTGTCTTGGTATTATGGATTCTTTCTTCTTTTTCTTGAGCATTCTTGCTCTGGTCATCGCCATTTCTCTGGTTCTTCCGTGGGTTCTGTGGTTTCGAGTGAGCAAGCTAAGCCATGAACTCAAGTCCGCGCAACATCGCCTGGACCTGGTCTGGCAAAGGGAGTCTGCAGTGTTTGTTCCAACGCCACCTCCTCCACCACGGGAAGATCCTGAGCCGCCCCCCGCTATAAGCCCTGCCTTGCCAACGGTCCAGAGGGTGGCACGCGAGTCGAACCCACCTCAGAAGTTGGCGGCAGAAGTCCCTGCGCGTGTTCCGATGCCAAGTTTTAAGGAGGAGCAACCCTCCTCCGCATTGGAAACTGCAGAACCCCAAACGGAATGGTTGGGGAAGCTGGCCATTTGGGTCGGCGGTATCGCGCTGTTGATGGCCAGTTATTAT
>DAIRSW010000246.1:0-1973 GCA_036804205.1 Verrucomicrobiia bacterium
CGGCTGATCCTCTGGCGGTGGCGGCGGCGGCGGCACTGAGGTATCGACGGCGAAGTTGATCTTGTCGTCGCGGACTTGGCTCTCGAGGAACTGCATCAGTGGCATGATTCCGAATAGAGCGGCAGTTATGACGAGAGCGAAGAGGCCGTTGAGGGCTGGGCTACCCTCTTGGTCTGATGGAACGTAATTAGTGCTCATGGCGCCGATTGCTTTAAATTGGGGCTGGGCGAATTGCGGGTTTAGTTGCTGCTGAATCGTCCGCGGAACTGCTGTAGGGTGATGCTTTCGAGGCGGACGAGGAAGCTTTCGAAGTCGATGACTTTCTGCTTTAGAAAGTAAACGAACACATAGCCTGGAATGGCGAGACAAAGTCCCATTTCCGTGGTGATGAGGGCGACTTGGATGCCGCCAGCGACCATTGACGTGGTGCTCTCGGAGCCGCCGAGGGCGATGCCGTTGAAGGTGGCCAACATGCCGAGGACGGTGCCAAGGAGACCGAGCAGCGGGGCTGTGTTGATTAGAATGGTGAGGAACGTGATGTTGTGCTGCAGGCGAGGGATCTCTGCGGTGCGAATTTCGGAAAACCGGTTCTGGATGTCGCCTAGCGAGGAGACGGACTCCTGGGAGTAGCGGATTATCTCTCCGACGGTGCCTTTGGCCTTTGTGGAGTCGCGCACCCATTCTTCGCAGGTGGCGACGCTTGTGCGGCGGTGGTTGCCGCGGCGGAAGTAAAGGGCTAGTCGGCCGCCGACGTAGAAGGCGACAAGGCCGAGAAGAAAGAGAGGTATCATGACCCAGCCGCCAGAGATAATGACGTCGATCGATTCCTGGAAGAGACTTTGATTTTGTTGCATGAGGTGCGTTTATTCGAGATCGGCGCCAGCCGGGCCTTTCGCGAGCTGATTCTTGGGGGAATTTAGTGGGATGAGGTAGCGGGGCGGGGGTCCTGGGCGCGAAGATTTGAAATAGGGGGTGGCGAATCGAGTCAAGCCGGAAGCAGCCGGTGGGACGGTTGGCGGCGTGGCGGGAGCGGTCTAATTTTTTTTTGTGCGCTTTGAAAACTGCACTAATATTCCCAAGGTGTGGTCCTACAGTTGTAAGTCAATTCCTTTGTTTTCCTGATCTAGGGTTTTGCTCGACAGCCGGCTCGCGTCTTGAGGGTGTTCGATGGCTCGGAGCAGGGCGGCAATGCGGTGTCCGTAATCTGGGACGGTTAATCCGACGCTTTCGATGATTTCGGTGACGGTAAGTTCCTGCTGGTAGGTTCGGGCGTTGGCTTTGTTGTCGGGAAGGAGGAAGCCGCCGTCGAAAGTTGCCCCGGCGTAGAGACCTTCGGTATCTGTGTAGGCTAGCAGCTCGGCGGCGGCGCCGGATCGAGCGTTGGCGTTGGCGCTGGTGGGCCCGACGGTGACGCTGGCATCGACGCCGATGCGAAAGCGGGTTTTTCGCAGCATGCGTAGGCCGCGGTCGCTCATGATGACGAAGACAACCTTGAGCGAGTGGGCGCCGGCTTGGAGTCCGCCGCTGATCTCGCCGGTCTTGATCCAGATGGGCGGTCCCCAGTTGCCGTCGTTGTCCTTCACGAGGGCCATGCCGTAGCCGCCTTTGGCTCCGAAGATGAAGCCCGCTTCGTATTGCCTGAGGACGATGACGCCTTTGGCTTCCTGCATAATGCTGGCGGGGATGCTGAATTTGTCCTCGATTTGCAGACTTTCGATGGTAGCGGCGAGCTTGTCGGCGCGGGTGAGCAGGCGCTGCGCGTCGCGGTCTTGGGCGCAGGCGGAGCCCGCCAGCCAGGCGAGAGTGGCAAGGAGAGCGAAACGAGCGCTCGAGACGATGCGCGGCATCAAGGGTTGGCTAAGGACTGACATTAAGTGGCGTCGGATACCCTTGGGGTGCGGGGCGAGAGGCGCAAGCTCCGAAGCGCGTTGCGGGGCTGGAGGGGAGACTTGAGGAGGTCGAGTTGCTCCGGG
>DAIRSW010000247.1:0-1894 GCA_036804205.1 Verrucomicrobiia bacterium
CCGTCGCCCACCGACACCACCACTTTAAGCCAAAGGCTTTGCGTATCCGGATCATAATAGTCCACGCCCGTTTCGAGCTGCTCCATAAGCACTTGGATTCTGTTTTGCTCAGAATTAGCATCGAACTCGATGACCGGAAACGACTTCAGCTCGCGACTGGCCACACGGCCGATCCGGGCGACTTCGACCAGGATATAAGGATATCCGATGGTCTCGCCCTGCACCGGTGGTTTGAACCCGGTTTCGTAACGCGGAGCACGGTCCATGGTCTCGGTCGTCGCGTGTAGCGCTGCTTCAGCCAAGGTTGTTTGCGGAATGGTGACCCAGCCTTCTGGCGGTGCGTATTGTAAACCTAAAGCTTCCAGCCGGTCTTCAGCCGGAAGGTTGGTTGCAAAACCAAGGCCTAAAAGGCCGGCGAAAAGGCCGGCGAAAAACGAACACTTTAAGCGACTAAGGCGACTAAGATTTGTCACGCGCAACTTGGGCAACTTCAGCAACGGCTTGGGCAAAGTCTTGAAGACCCGTACTCGGCACAATCACGTGATTGCGTCGTCCATGCGACTCTTCTGTGATGCGCAAAAAGTGACCTCTTTCGTTACGGCAATACTCCACAAAAAAATACTTTCGCTCCACTTGGAGCTCCTTCGAGGAAATTACATCATCCATCTTATGATCATTAAATTAAAACATGGGAGCGCTGGTTCTATGGGGGGTTGCCCGTTCGCAAAACGAAAGCGCAAGAAAAATCACGGTCCAATTGACATGAATGTCAAATTTTCGTTGTTGAAGTTTGCGTGCCGGGCATCGGCCAGGTGGTAGCCGGGATGCTTATGAATGACTCCTGGCCTCGGATAAAGGAAAACCGATTGCTACCCTGATTTTCCCTTTCCCTCGAAGCTTTCCCTAAGTAACTTGTACAAGATGAAGTTAGTCCATCGATGCATGCTCTCCACCCTGACCATACTCTTTCTATCTTACTTAGGGTTCTCCGTGCTAGTAGGGTGTTCTCAGCGCAGCTTAATGTATTTTCCATCGAAGATCGGTGAGCAGGATGCACTGGCGACCGCGCCTCACTATGGGATGGCTCCATGGCGCGACACGCAAGGCACGCTGATCGGTTGGACACCAGCGCAGGAGAAGCCTATGGAAAATCCGGTGGCCGTCCTGATTTTTCATGGAAACGCAGGTCACGCTTTACAGCGGAGCTATTTTTTTGAAGCGCTCAGCACTCTTCCCCAGCCTCTGGCCCTCCGGGTGATGGAGTATCCGGGCTACGGACCGCGGCCTGGCTCAGCCTCATTTCGGACCCTGGTGCAAGCTGGCATCGAAGCGGTCGATCTGCTATCGCAAGACTATGAGAAAGTGATCTTACTCGGAGAATCGTTAGGTAGTGGTGTCGCGGCGGAAGTGATTCGTCAGCGACCTGAAGTTGAAGGGGCACTTCTGATCACCCCCTACCACTCCATGACCTCGCTGGCGCAGTCCCGGATGCCCTGGCTGCCAGTGCGACTCATACTGACCGAGCGATATGAGCCTTTGACCGCTCTCACTGATTTTCAAGGCCGGGTAGGGCTCATCGTCGCAGGCGAGGACCAGGTTATCCCGCCTCGATTTGGGATGGCCCTTTATGAAAAGCTTTCTGGTGTCGAGAAACAGATGTGGCTGGTCGAAGGCCACGGACACAATGACTTGCCCTATCAATGGGGGCCTGAGTGGCTCCAAGAAGCCATCAGTTTTGTGACCGGTCGTCGAGAATAACCGGCACCACAAGCTCCCCTATTTAAAAGCTATCGCAATCCATGAGCACGCCGCCTCCAGACTCAGCACGCTTTACAACCCGGCAGACCGTAGGTCTAGTGCTCGGCCCACTGATTCTCCTTGTGACTCTGATCGC
>DAIRSW010000248.1:0-554 GCA_036804205.1 Verrucomicrobiia bacterium
GCCTTTGGTGATGACCAGCATTTCGTTGGCTTCGGCACCTGTTTTGATGATGACGTCACCGGGTGCATACCGAGCCTGGGTCAGTTCCGAGCGCAGTCGTGCCAGGCGATCTGGATCACAGTTGCGAAAAGGAACGCAGCTCCCGAGGTCCATAGAGTTGACCGGATGCCAGGATTCTCCAGAGACTTCGGTGATCAATTCGTCTTCGGCCAATTGCAGGGCCTGGTAAACCGTTTCAAAGACAGCGTCTTGTGCGATGCCAGCAGTGAGAAGTTTGAGAGTGATGTTGCGTGTTTCGCAGAAAGCCCATTTTACCCCAGCAGCCTCCAGTTTTTTGCCCAACTGGATGAGGAGGTTGAGGCAGGCTTGATCCATGCTCATCACGCCGCGCAGATCAAAAATCAGAAAACGACAGCCCTTTTCGGCGAGGCGCATGGCCTCTACTAAAACTGGCTCAAAGGTTGCGAAGATCAGTGCGCCTTGGAGTTCGATGACTTGAATTTTGCTTCCATTGTTCCGGACCAACTCGGCTACGGTTTCGGGTAGCCGCCGGC
>DAIRSW010000248.1:564-1860 GCA_036804205.1 Verrucomicrobiia bacterium
TGCACTTGCCCTCCCGAGTAATTAAGCCGGAGCGCGGAGCGTGGAGTGGCCGAGGGGTTGAGCATGTGCAGAAGCAGTTCCTGAGAGAGTTCTTTGCACACCTCAATGCCGCGAACGCTATTGCCTTGGCCGTCCAACAGGGGAGAAAAAACACCAATCCCTAGTTGCCCTGGCAGCACAGCCAAAATGCCCCCGCCGACGCCACTTTTTGCCGGCAGCCCGACTCGGTAAACCCATTCGCCAGACCAATCATACATGCCGCAGGTGGCCATCACGCTTAATACGTTGTCGACGTATTCTTCCTCGATGGCACGTTCTTGCGTGATGGGATTGACTCCTTGATTGGCGAGAGTTGCTCCCATGATGGCTAGATCGCGACAGGAGACCAGCACGGAGCACTGCTGAAAATAGGTCTCGAGTGTTTCCATAGGTTCATCTTCGAGAATGTTAAAGTTTCGTAGAAGCCAGGAGATGGCTCGGTTGCGATGTCCGGTGCTGCTTTCACTTTGATACACGTCTTGGGCGACACTTAAGGTGCGCCCGGCAAATAAGCTTAGATGCCCGAGTATGCGATCAAATCGAGACAAAGACTTTGTGGGATTGACCAGGCCGACCGAAGCGATGGCTCCGGCGTTAATCATGGGGTTAAATGGTGCACCGGTTTCTGCGCGCAGGCTGATGGCGTTAAAAGCTTCTCCGGAAGGTTCCACCCCGATTTTCGCTAGGACCTTTTCCTCTCCTTGATCCTGCAGGGCGAGGCCGTAGACCAAAGCTTTCGAGATGGACTGAATTGCTGGAGACAATCACCGACTTGATAAACATTGCCATCACGAGTTGCCACGGCGATGCCGAACCATTGGGGATCGGCCTTGGTTAATTCCGGGATGTAGTCCGCCAAGGCTCCTGAGTCCAAGGACTTGAATTTATTATGGAGGGATCGTAAAAAATCTTCGATGGGTGTGACCATAGGCCCATCGCATCAGCAATTTTTTTGCCAGACGCAAGAAAAACTTTGGCTTTCACGACGATTCAACGCCGACGGCCCTCTTTTACTCAGGGATCGATTATTGGTCTATGAAGGTTTTTGCTAAAGCGAGGTCGTTTGGGGTTAGGCTATGGCCGGAATCGACAAGGTGCGCGGTCACCCTGGCTTTTCGTTCGCTGAGCTGGTCAAGCAATGCTTGCCGGTTCGACGCATTAACCAAAGGGTCGTATTGGCCCGATAAGACTAAGACGCTTTTGTCGTCTAAGGGCGGGCCTGGTTCCTTGCTCACAAACATGGGGCGCATGAGCACC
>DAIRSW010000249.1:0-1802 GCA_036804205.1 Verrucomicrobiia bacterium
AATGTTGTTGGGCGATTTCCTGCAAAACTCCAACGTTGATTTCAGCAATCCGCTCCAATGTCCGGACCGGCGGTTTTTCGACATGACTCTGAAACATCTCCCAATGATCCTCCAAAGGAATAATCCTAAATCCCGCAGTTGGCTTGTCACGATGATGCGTCTGCCAGCCAATTTTGCGGACTGAGCGGGTTGTGCCAGCACAGATATCGGTCGAATGTTTGCTGGACATCCATCTGCGGCGCAGTTTGGGCCAACCAGCGTTGGAGCCTTTTGTAGGCTTGGCTGATGGCTGCCCACCATTTTTCTGAGACGGCCAGTTTGAGGGTTTTTTGCCGTGCGCTTTCGACCAGTTTGGCCGGGACAAGCAAGAGTTCATCACGGCTGGTCACCGCTTCGGTATGCACCCCCTGCTCCTTGACCACGCGTACGAAAAGCGTCCACAGGTTGTAGGTCAGCAGCAGCAAGCGGGCGGCCGTCTCGGTAACAACAGCCTTGCCGCTGCAAAAGCCCGAGAAGCCCCACTGGTTCTTGATCTCGTCGAAGAGGTTCTCCGCATCCGCTCGCTTGCGGTAGAGCATCACGACCTGACCCGGCGAGGCCATCTCAGAGGGCAGGCTGGTGACGTAGGCAGCCACCTCTTCCTGGTCGGTGCCCCAAAACACATCTTGGGCCGAGGGATTTGCCGGTTTCATCGTGCGGATGAAGACGACCCGTCTGGGACGGCTCCAGCCATCGAGTTGAACAACGGTCTCGGCAATCTGCTCCATGCCGACGGTGGGCTGCCCCTCCCACATCGGCCAGGGAATGCGCGCAAGTGCCCGCTTGACGTTCTTGGTCAGACGCAGCTTGAAAAGATAGTGAGGCCTCTCTTGGCCGGGCTCCTCGTGCCAGGTCATGATTTTTTCCTGAGCGAAGCCAATGTCCCCACGGTTGAGCTTGAGTCCCGCACGCACGTCGGGATGGCTCCAGATCTTTTCCATCGCCTCCTGCCAGCCCGTCGCGCTGACGGTATTGCCCTCGCGCCACTCCATGTGCAGAGCCAGCCGCGTGCCCGCCACAACACACACAAGCGGATGGTGGCTGCCACGCCCCGGCTTGTGCGGGTTGTAGCCGACTTCCACCTCCTCCTGATGTCCGTAGCGCGTATTGACTGTCGAGTCCCAGTCCGCGATGAACTGCGCCGGCAGCGCCGCGTAAAGATCGCGCTCGCTGGCACCCATCCATGAGCGGGCTTTCTGCCGGTCAGCCCGACTCATCATGCGCACGAAGGCATCCTCCCCACACATCCGGCCTCTCTTGAGCCCAAGGATCGCCGCAACCGCTCGGTCGTCCTGAAGCCGTCGCATGTGGGCAAATCGCTTCCCGCCCAGCAGCGCATTGATCATAAAAGCGTGCAGCACGTCACGCACCGGGGTCGCGTTGGGACTCGTGCGTTCAACAGGAAAGCGCCGTGCCAAGTCTTCCACGATGCCCACACGCTCCAAGTAGTGACTCCAAGCCGCCAGCCCTCCGTAAGGGGTCAACCGATCCGCACACGCTTCCACCCCAATTCGCCCTCCGCCGCACTCAAACCGAAATCCACTCTCGCTTTCACCCTCCGGGTGAAGCCCTGCAAGCTCCAGAATGCTCTTCATTGCCCCATTCTATCAACCTCGGAGCACTTTCAGCAATTTTTCAACTGCGGGTTATAGGATCATATGGTAATTCGCTCCGGGGTATTCAATTCTCGGCTGACGCGGCATCCATTTTGCCTTACCGCCGATAACACCGGACCGCAATACTTAAATTCGAGGACTGACCCC
>DAIRSW010000250.1:0-1773 GCA_036804205.1 Verrucomicrobiia bacterium
TCCCTCTTTTTCTTCGGCGTTCTGGCTTTGCTCATCGTCATTTCCCTGATTCTTCCCTGGGTGTTGTTGTTTCGAGTGAGCAAGCTAAACCAGAATCTTAAGTCTTTGCAACAACAGCTAGACCTGGCCTGGCAAAGGGAGTCTGCGGTGTTTGTTGCTTCACCACCACCCGCACAGCTCCGTAAAGAACCTGACCCACCCCCTTCCATAAACCCTGCTTTGCCCGCGGTTCAGACTGTGGCACTTGAATCGCGCCCCACTCAAATATTGGCGGCAGAGGTTCCTCCTCGTGTTCCGACGAAACGTTTGCGCGAGGAAGAGCACCCGTCACCAATAGAAGCTCCAGAACAACAAACGGAATGGTTTGGGAAGCTGGCAATCTGGGTCGGGGGCATCGCTCTACTGATGGCCAGTTACTATTTGATTCGGTATTCGATCGAAGCAGGATGGCTGACCCCGGCAGTGCGGCTTATGCTATCGACCGGTTTTGGCATGGTTTTGTGCATCGCTGGTGTGTTTTTCAGTCATCGCTTTCGTGCCAGTGTAAACCGGCGGGTCGGTCAAGCTTTGAGCGGGGCGGGAATAGGCAGTCTTTATTTTAGCGCTTATGCAGCCGTTCATCTCTACGGTTTGGTGGGGCACTCAGCCGGGTATGCAGGGATGGTGTTGACCACCATTTTGGCCATTGTCTTGTCGCTTCGCCACGGAGCACCAATTGCGGTGATGGGTTTAGCCGGAGGATTTCTCACCCCCTACTTAATGGGTGGGGCGGAGCAGCCGCTGGTTCTTGTGTATCTCTTTTTGCTTTATGTCGGTGTGACGATGCTGTGCGCACGCAAGCAATGGCCGGTGCTTGCGTTCTTTTCTTTGGGTGCTTCTTACGCATGGTCGATTTGGTTTTTGCTCAAATCCACCTTCACCACGCCGGCCCATGGCCTAGACTTAGGATTGTTTGTCCTGGCTATGAGCTTTTTCACCATGATCTCTTGGCTGTGGCAAACGCGGGGTGGCCGTGAATCAACCGGGGTAGGCGCAACGCCTTTGGGCTGGGCCATGGCCATTCTGCTGATCGGTGGAGGACTTGGGCAACTTTTCGTTTTGGCTATGTTGCGTGAATTTACGCTAGCGGAAACAGCCATGTTTGCCCTGCTCGCCATGGGCTCTTGGGTTTTGGCGATGCTACGTCAACGCGAATTTTCTTGGGCGGCTTGGCTGGCGATAGGCGCATTGGGCACCTTAACTCTCCTGAATACGGACCAGGCCTTACTGCCTTACCTGGCATGGACAGGCGGCCTGGCCTTGGTGTTTTGGGTGAGTGCTCACTGGATGTCGACGCGTTCGGAAGGTTCCTGGCATGTGTTTGCTTTGCTGATTCCTCCGATGCACATTTTTTTGTCTTGCCTGAATCGTGGATTTGTGATTCAAGAAGCCGAAGTCAGGAACAGCCTCTGGCTCATTTTAGCCGGGTTGTGGAGCCTCTTACTAACTCTGGCCCCTGAGATTCCCCGGCGGGCTGACCAGAACCATAGCGAGCGATTGACTGGTCAATACCACCTCGTGGCGTGGGGCTCGTTGGCCTTGGGCTTGGCTATCTATCTCCCACCCGACAACTGGACTTGGGCGGCGGCCGGGCTTGTTCTCAGCTCCAGCATTTATTGGTGGGTGAGAAAACTCCCTTTAGCCGGGACCGCTTTCACCGCAGCTAGTCTGCTTTGGGTATTGAGCGTGTGTCCCGTGGCTTCTTGGGCGATTGGGTTTGTGATGCAACCCGCG
>DAIRSW010000251.1:0-1761 GCA_036804205.1 Verrucomicrobiia bacterium
AAGGATGATGGCTCTCGTGCTGATGGATGAAGTCAAGCGCGTTTTCCGTAATGGCCGTGGTGTAGTAAAAGTCATCCGGTATCTGCTCCACCTTGATGTGCGTAGTGTTACGGGCAAGGGTTCGCGGTTTGTCATAGGGGCCACCCCCGGAAATATGCCCGAAATATTCATCAAAGCCCCGCTCAGTGGGCCAGCTACCGTTGGGCTTCATCGCCTCGCCTTCTTTGACAAGAATGTCTCCGTCCGCAGTGACATGCCATTTGCCGGACATGTAGGTGCGATAGCCAGCTTGATTTAAAATCTCGGCCAGCGTAGGAATCTCGCCCGAGATCTGACCGCGATACCCCGGGCGATGTTCATCGGCGGCCGTCATCCAACCCATGCCCACGTTATGCGAGTAATAGCCAGTAAGTAACGATGCCCGGCTCGGGCAACAGCGACCGGGATTACTGAATCCCGTAAATCGAACGCCTTCTTCCGCAAGCCGATCAATGTGAGGCGTGCGGATTTCACCCCCATAAGACCCAAGATCCGAATATCCAAGGTCATCCGCCATGATCAGCACCACGTTCAAGGACTTCGCATTATCTTGAGTGCTTTGCACTCCACAGGAAACCAAGGCGAGACCAATTGAGAGAAAGACAGGCAGCGTTCTGGTAACCACCATCCCGGAAACTAAGAGACTCTTCCCGACAAAACAAGACTTTCTCGGCTAACTTCGGAGAATCACTTTCCGACATTAGGAAGCGGAGATGCCTATTCCAAGTCTTAGTAACTGCCTTTCGCTATTTTTGCAGCGACTCGATTTCGGCCCAGGTAACCAGCTTGTCCTTATCCTTATCCATTACCTTGAAGGCATGATCGTAAGCTTGTCGTTTTTGAATCTTTTTAGCTTTCCCAAGATCCTGTTTCGCGTTGGCATCGATCAATACCTTGAACTCATCCGCATCCAGCCCGCCACTTCGGTCCTTGTCCGCGGCCACAAAATTGGCATGGAACGGTTTAAGTTTCTCCGGAACTTCAGCACGAACCGGGTTCCAAGCGGACACGGCACAGATGTAAGTAACGAAACAAAGGACTATTTTGGTCGGTAACTTCATTTTTTCTCCTTTAGAATTAGCGTTTGGAATATGGTCTACAAAACACCAATAACAGCTGTTGAGGACGAGTCAAATGGATCTGCATAGCAATAATCTGTTGGTGACAATAGCAGATAAACAAGGCCGACGAATTGGTCACCAAAACCTGGTCTGCGAACTTTTTTCAGTTAACCTAGCACTAGGTGTATTCCTTGATTTTTTTGTGCCAATTGGCCGAAAAAACGCACTAGAGGCGATCTTGAATCAAATGAACTGTCAAAGGGGAGATAAAAATCAACAAATTCACCTTGGCCTATTGTGCGTCGAGACATCCTCTTCTCATAGCAACCTCTGCACGGTTTCTACAGCACACAATCCAATTCCCATGCACTTTTTATCTCCACTTTGCTCCTGCCACCATTGTAAAATCTAGGATGCAGGCTTTTTCAGCAAACCCTATTTAAAAATGACTCAGTTTTAATGAGTCCCTTTCTGCGAAAGAAGCAACTGCTGACTCATAATCGCTCCGCTTGTTAAAAAGAGCGATTGGTATTGGCTCGTGCTGGGTGGTACGATACGATGATCCCAATGGCGGAATGGTATTCGCGGATTCCAATTTTTTCGGGGATGAATGAAGACGCGCTGGCGGCGCTAGCCGGTGCCGCCGAACACCAATCGTATG
>DAIRSW010000252.1:0-1636 GCA_036804205.1 Verrucomicrobiia bacterium
CCGCGAGTGTCGCGGCTGCGTGTGGTTTCATTTTGGTTCTTGTTTTCGAAGGGCCAACCGCCGCCTGGAGGCATGGCGGTATCGGTGCAAGCCGTTTCCACCCACCCAATCTTGAGGTAAACACCTTGGAGGATTGGAAACAGAGCCAGAGAAGATATACCCTTTGGGAGGCAGAAGGCATCGAGGCCTCAGTCGCAATGACCAACACTTCGAGCATATCTTTCATCGTGAATGGCAAGTCCGACGGAAACCTGTTGGGAGACATTGGCACCCAGATTATGGCCGGCCTGGTGGGAACAGCCCTACATCCAAGCCCAAAGAAATGCTTAGTGATTGGACTTGGCACGGGTAGCAGCGCGGGGTGGATGGCTGCGGTTGAGGAGGTCGAGGACGTGGTGGAGATCGAGCCGGCGATTCTCGAAGTGGCACGCGCTTGCTCCGACTTTAATCACAATGTTTTGGAGCGGGACGATGTTTCCATTTTTCTAGGTGACGCCCGTGAGTTCCTCATGGTTGAGGGCGATCAGTATGATGTGATCGTTTCGGAGCCGTCCAACCCTTATCGAGCGGGCGTCGCCAGTCTTTTTACTCAAGAATACTACCGAGCGGCGGTGAGACGCCTTAATCCCGGCGGGATTTTTGTGCAATGGGTTCAGGCTTATGAGGTTGATAACAACGCCATCATCAGTGCCTACGCAACGGTCCAAAGCGTGTTTCCCTACGTGCAGACATGGTCAACTCAAACTGGTGATATGCTCCTAGTTGCGAGCTTGGAGCCTCTTGTTGTGGATGTTGCACGCATGGGCTCCGTGCTAAGCCGGGGCACATACCAAGATGCCATGTTGCGGGCTTGGAGCACGGTGGGGCTTGAGGGCTTTTTGGCGCGCCTTCTGGCCAATGAGGAGTTTGCTTTGCAGATGGCCCAAGCGGGTCGGAACTCGATTACCACAGATGACCTTCAGAGAATGGAATTTACCTTCGCCCGGAACTTGGGTCGCTCTGACCTACAATTTTCCATGGGGCTTTTGCATCATAGTGCCGTAGCAAACGGGTGGGTTAGGGTTGCTGTCGACGGGGAAGTTGATTGGGCGCTGGTGCAGCGAGAAAGAGTTCGAGAGTTCAGCTCCCGCGGGGCTAATCATCGAGATTTAGTGGACCTAAAGCTGCGAGGCGATGACGAGCAAATAGCAAACTTGTATCTGAAGTACACGAGCCAAGACTTTGAGGGTTATCTCACTCAGCAGCAGCAATACTTTGAGCAGGAGGAAACCTCTACTACTCCGTATTAGACTTTGGCCATCGCACACGCCATGGTCGAGTTACAACATCCGGCCAAGGATCGGTGGGTGCAACGAGCCGGCCAACTCTGGCCATTTGAAATTCGGATATTAGCTGCCCTTGATGCTCTACAAAAAGGGGAATCCGAAGAGTGGATTTCTCGCTCGCTTCAGATCATCGAACAATCCCGCATCGAAGTGGCCAGGCACCAACCGCTGTTTGAATACTGGTTGCGGAAACTTCAGGTGACGAGCACTTCCCTTGATCTGAACACAGAGAGCAACGTTCAACTCATGAAGGCACTTTTCAATGCACTTGAGGAACCCTTCAGAATCTATGCTGTCAATCAAGAAAGACG
>DAIRSW010000253.1:0-1614 GCA_036804205.1 Verrucomicrobiia bacterium
TGCAGCACGGTCAGAGTGGCGAAGCGACCAATAAACTCTGGGATCAAACCGTAGAACAGCTAGGTTGTTCAAGCTGATGGCCACATCGGGGTGATTGCCGCCAAGCACTTCCTCCCGGACGTCTCCGGGGAGCAGGATGGTCACCTTGGGGCAGCGCGTTTCGAGATCGTTTAGGTCGGGCATGGCAACATGAATGGGTTAGCGAGCAATATTAAAAACCTCACGCACCCGGTCGATTAGGGCGCGGATTTCGTGAAGCCAGTCGCCATAGGCGGCTCTGTTGTTGGACACAATGTCGGCGGGAAGGTAATCAGGCCGACCGAGGGTGCCGAGTTTGAAGCCAAGAATGGGTTTACCCAAACCGATGGCTATTTCGATCTCCTTCCGAACCCAGTCGGGCTCTCCCGTGCGTGCCATTTCTGCGGATTTGGCGAGAAGAGCCGGCGTGATGACAAGGACGACCCCGTCGCAGTCACTGATCAGGCGGAAGATTTTTTCGGGGAGATGGTCGCCGTCGCGAACGTGCTGAAGGTCGAGGGAAGGGAGAATGGTGCGGCTGGATTCATCCATAAGAAAACGATAAAGCGCGTAGGCCGCAAAAGAATCCTCCGAGGCGTGCGAAATGAATACGGAGTGGCCGTGGGTGTAATCGCCGGGCCCGAAAGGAGCGGAGGGCATGGGGCTTGCAACTAGCCGCGACTCGGGCGAGTAGACAATGCCATTGTAGCCCTCGTCGATCGATGTGAAGGCACCCGCGGCGATTTGGCGAGCGATAAGCTGGTCGATATAGCCCGATTGCTCGGTGAGGCGCGGAAGCTCATCCGGTCTAAACCAATCTTTCATCTCGTCTGGTGTTTCCTTAAAACGGCCATGCAAAGGGATGTCGTCCCGAAGTTCGTGCCGATATAACGCGAAGAGATAAGTTGGCTTAGGGCGACCATTTGAGCTGGGGGGCAAGGCATTCCAAATCAGACCTACGGGAGTCGAGCTGGCCATGCGGCTTCGTTTGCCCACACAGACTTCGTATTGGAGCATGGCGGGGATGGCGTGACTAGGTGCCTCAGGGGAGGAGTTGGAGATCAAGAAAGAAAAGCCGGAAGTCATCCTTGGACTTCCTTTCTCAAGAGCTGCCCGCTGGAAGCAAGCAACACGCCCGTCGGGCCGGGCGATCCACACTGCGTATTGGAAAATGACGTGATCCTCTTTGCGCAGGGGGTGAGAGTCGGTGGGATCAAACACGATGCGCCCGTCCGGGTCGTCAACTGCCTTAAGCAATTCGGCATGCGGCACCTCGCCACCCGAGCGCAGGAGAGCAAGCAATCTTTGGTTCCATGCATTCTCTTTCTTCCAAGCGACCTTCGATTCTCTTCTCATGATGATGTTTGTATTTCGATCAATTCACTCGCCTCGTTGCCATCGCAAGTATCGTGCTTCCAATTCCTGGCGAACCTTTTGTTCGTTAATTTCGTCTCCATCATTTTGAAGCCGAACCAAAATATCGGCGTCCCAGAGCTCCATGAGTAGTGGCACCAGGTCCTGAAAATCGTGCTTACGGATTAAGACTTCAAGCCGTGCCAGCCAGTGCCGCATCTTCTCCATCTCTCCTCCGGTTCC
>DAIRSW010000254.1:0-1574 GCA_036804205.1 Verrucomicrobiia bacterium
GGAGGGCGAAGCTCCGTGTGAGCCTTTTGGGAGGTAGAGCATCGGGGCCACGAACCCCTTGTAGGCCGAGCGTCCCTGCGCGGCATTCCCAACCAAACCCGAAGGGTCATTACCCCTTAGACCGGGCGCCCCACATCGGGGAGCCGGAAATTAAAGGCGCTTCAAAATTTGAGCTCAAAAAATACAATTTTGTGAGGTTTGTGCCTTTTATGGGTGCCCAGGGGAAAGTTGATAAACCACAGAAGGCATAGAAAGTACAAAGACAATGGCGTTGCCGCCATCCTTGGGCTCGTTCAACGTTCAACCCAAAACCACGGACGCCATCTCCATTCGACCTCCCGCATCTCCAGCTGGTGGCGCGCGCATCAGCCGATCCAGCGGACTGCACACCCCCAAACCATGCGCCCCCGTCGCCACATGCAGATAAATCTCCGTCGTCGTAATATCCTCATGCCCCAGCAACTCCTGAATCTTCCGCAAGTCCGTCCCTGTCTCCAGCAAATGCGTCGCAAACGAGTGTCGCAAGGCATGACTGGTCACTTGCTTATGAATCCCTGCTGCCATGGCCGCTCGCCGGATCGCTTCGTTATACACCTTAGCATGCAAATGGTGACGCCGCCGAATCCCGGTCTCCGGGTCGCAAGAAACTCCCTGCGCCGGAAACAACCAAAACCAATCAAGCCCCTCCGCCGCCCGACAAAATTTTCGCGTCAGCGCCCCGGGCAGATACACCCCGGCCAACCCTGCTTCACGGTCACCTTGCCACACTCGGCGCGCCTTAGCGATCTGCTCGGCTAAGCGGCTCCGCAGACTTTCGGGCAGCATCGTCACCCGATCCTTCGCCCCTTTGCCTTGACGAATCGTCACCGTGCCGCGTTCCAAATCCACATCCTTAATTCGTAAGCGGACCAATTCACTCACCCGCAGCCCAGCACCATACTGCAATCTTGCCGCTAAACCATATCGAGCCCGCGACTCTTCGCGTTGCTCAAGCTGAGCAAAAAGCCGCTGCGTTTCTGCTGGTGAAAGCACCACCGGAACCCGCGCGCCTGTCTTTCTCAACTTCACTCCAAACACCGGGTCCTTCACCCGACACACATGCTTAAAGAAAAAAGCCAGAGCGTTCAGCGCTTGTTTCTGCGTGGAATAAGCACACTCCTCTTCCGCCACGATAAACGTCAAAAACCGACTCGCTGTCTCCACCTGCATCACTGCGGCCTCCGAGCCGGCGAACGAAGCAAACCGTGCCACCCAAGCTCCGTAACACTGCTTGGTTCGCCGCGCGAGACCCCGACGTGCTCCCGCTGCGGACACCGCACTGCGCACCCGCTCGGGCAAACTTCGATGATCCGCTCCCTCTTGCAGGCAAGCATTCAGCCAATTCAAATACCAGCGAATAGCGGCCTCCCACTGCTCCAGCTGCCAAGGTTCCCGGGGTCGATCCTCGCGCAAAACCTCCGATTTCCAAAACGCTCTGGCCGCCTCACGACCGGCTGGCAGATCATGGCGCAAGCGAAAATTCTCGAACCACTCCAGGACCAGCAAAAAGCCAGCGCGCTCCTGATCGGAAAGAC
>DAIRSW010000255.1:0-1229 GCA_036804205.1 Verrucomicrobiia bacterium
AAACGGCTGGGTGAACACCGGACTCTTAAACCAGTCTGGAGCGGACAAATCTAGATGAATCACCCCTTCTCCGGTAACACCATGATCAAAGACTCCTCCCTCCACACCGTGATGGGCAACAACGAGCACTGGTGTAGCCG
Organism: Verrucomicrobiia bacterium; assembly: GCA_036804205.1. Lineage (GTDB taxonomy): Bacteria > Verrucomicrobiota > Verrucomicrobiia > Chthoniobacterales > CALDSX01 > DAIRSW01. The sequence goes on from DAIRSW010000255.1 coordinate 141, forward strand.
CCCGGTATGCCAAAGCTCCTTCAATTTGGTTCCAAGGTGTTGGAAAGACAAATCCCCATTCGTTTTGAGCTTTGCAACTCCGCGTAGCTTCATGGCGCATTACAAACTGTGGATAGCCCAAGATAATGGCGCCTAAACACTCGTCAATTATCCTGAAAACAGCCTTAAGTGGTGCTTGCCGAGAATAATCGGAACCACCAAGCCGTCTTGTCTGGAAACTCTGATCGCTCAAAAAATGATCAAATGCTTGATATGCTTGCTCAAAAACAGGGTCAACGACTGTCGGACGACTAATGAAAATGCTTGTTTTGCTCATAGCGTGATTTTCTTGGTTTAGGCAGAACGTTGCGCATCACTCGCCCGAAGGAGCTTTAGCGACTGAGGGTTGAGTGCATGCGCCTTGTTCGCTTTATTTCTCGGGTTCGATGTCAGGCAGTTCCTCAGGATCAGGTTTGCCGCGTTTGGTCCAATTTTCCAACAGTATCGGTTCTAATTCTGCCAAAACTTTACAGGCGGCATTATGCAGAGAGAGTTTTCCGTCATACATGGCAACATCGGACTTCAAATAAATGTGTATTTCATTTCGTCTTTTTCGAAGTTCATGAAGCCTTTCTTTCAACGCATACTTGATAACGCCATTGGAATTCAACTTATTAATTGCGGCTTTGAAATCGCAGCGCTCTTCCCACAGCTTGATAAGTCTACCGTAGCTGAAAATCAGATTCTCGATCGCGGATATGACAAGAAGAGCTGATGCCCAGTGATTTACAGTTCCGGCGGTCAAACTCAAATGCCACACATTTAAATGCCACTGATTTACGTCACATTGTTGAATAACGCATGCAAGATTCCTTCGTTCCTTTTGTTTTAAATATGGCCATCTTTTTGATATTGAGGTTAGTTTGCGTATGTGCCCTTTCGGGAATGGAACCTTGAGAGATCTTTTGAATGTCGGCATTCTCCGGGTAATCTCTTGGGCAAGTTCGGCAAACGAATCTCTCAACTGCTGATCGGATTTTGATGACATAAATTTAAGCGAACGTCAAAGGTGAGGCACGCTTACCGCGCCAGCGGTAAGCGTTGTCCTCC